>JAMCWG010000160.1 GCA_023475235.1 Chloroflexota bacterium | reverse complement strand
GGGCGAGCTGGACGCCCTCATCAACTTCGAGCATCCCTACGCCGACCTGCAGACCGGCGCCGCCCACGCCTGCGGACACAACGGCCAGATCGCGGCTATGCTGGGCGTCGGAATGGCCCTCCTGAGCCCAGGCGCGATGGAGCAGTTGGCGGGGAGCGTGGCGCTGATGGCAGTCCCGGCCGAGGAGCTGATCGAGCTGGAGTACCGCATGGGCCTGCGACGCCAGGGGAAGCTGGAGTTCCTGTGCGGGAAGCAGGAGCTCATCCGGCTGGGCGAGTTTGATGACGTGGATATGGCGATGATGGTGCACATCACCTGCCGGCCCGACGATAACCTGGGCCGCCTGGGCGACACCTCCAACGGAGCCGTGGCGAAGTTCATCCAGTATCTGGGGGTGCCGTCGCACGCGGGCGGCGCTCCTCATCAGGGGGTGAATGCCCTCAACGCGGCGATGCTGGCAATGAGCGCCATCCACGCCCAGCGGGAGACCTTCCGTGACGACGACACCATCCGCGTCCATCCCATCATCACCAAGGGCGGTGAGGCGGTGAACGTGGTGCCCTCGGATGTGCGGATGGAGACCTTTGTCCGCGGCAAGACCCTGGCCGCCATCAGGGATGCCAACGCCAGGGTGGACCGGGCACTGAAGGCGGGGGCGCTCGGCGTAGGCGCGAGGGTACGGGTGGAGACCCTGGCGGGGTACTTCCCGCAGGTGACGAGCATGCCGCTGGGCGAAGTCTACCGCGCCAACGCCGTGCGGATCATCGGCGCCGATAAGTGGGTGGACGGCGGCCACGGCACCGGCTCCACCGATATGGGCGACGTCGAGCACATTATGCCGGCCATCCACCCGTACGCCGGCGGGGCATGCGGCACGGGCCACGGCCGCGACTACGCTATCGTCGATCCTGATGCCGCGATCCTGAACCCGGCCAAGATGATGGCGATGACCGTGATCGACCTGCTGGCCGACGGGGCAAGGCAAGCGAAGCGGGTGCTGGCCCAGTCCAGGCCGCCAATGACCAAGGACGAATACCTGGCCGCCATGCGCGAGCTGACCAATGAGTTCGAGTTCAACGGCGAATGACCTCATCTCCTGAGGCGGCGCTGGCGCAGCGAAGCTGAAACGCCGCCGATGGCCGGCTGGGCTAGATACATTCGCAAGGCGCAGCTTTGGCTGGAAAGGGGCCGTGATGATGGGAAAACGGATGGACCTCGTCGTTACGCTCCTGCTTCTGCTGATTGTGATTGTCACTGTCGCCACCGGACTGCTGGCCGACGCCACAGGTGTGCCCCGGAGTCTTTTCCATCGCTACAGCGGCTACGCGCTGGCAGCCCTGGTCGCCGTGCACGTGGCGCTGCGGTGGCAGGACTTGGTCCGAACGCTGGGCGTCCTTGCCTGGCGGCCCGGACAGGAGAGCTTCGTGCCACGAGACCGGCCCGTGGCCGTATCGCCGGACCGGCCGCCGGAGCGGCTGGGCCGCAGGGCGCTGATACTGGCTGGAGCAGCCGCATTGAGCGGCCTGCTTCTTGGCCGCTGGCTGTGGCGACCGGCTTTGCCGGTTGATGGAGCTACCGACCTGGGGATGGCGTACCATCAATGGAGCAAGCCTTCTTACCAGGGGGTGCTGGCCAAGCCCCTGGACTGGGGCATGCCGCCGGGCAGCAGGGAGACAGCGGACGCGGAACGGATTGCGCTGCCGCGGGAAATCTCGGCAGGAGAAATGAGTCTGGATGACGCCATCAGTAGGAGGCGGTCGGTCCGGGACTACGCCGCCCGTCCCCTGACGGTGGAGCAACTGGCCGGGCTACTTCATCTGGCTTGCGGGATCACCGATGCGGGTCGCGGGCTGCGGGCCGCGCCGTCGGCCGGCGCCCTGTATCCAACGGAAATCTACCCTGTCATTCATAACGTCGATGGGCTGCGTCAGGGCATCTATCGCTATCTGCCCGATCTCCATTCGCTGGAGCTGCTCCGCGGCGGCGATTTCCGCACGGCACTTCTGCTGAGTTGCCTGGGACAGGACGCTGTGGCCGGGGCCGGCGTGGTGTTCGTTCTGACGGCGGTCTTTCAGCGCACGCGCTGGAGGTACGGCGACCGGGCTTACCGTTACGTTTTGCTTGAGGCAGGGCACATTGGCGAGAATCTGTATCTGGCGGCCACGGCGATGGGGCTGGGCCCCTGCGGTATCGGTGCGTTCCTGGACGACGGCATCAACCAGGTGCTTGACGTCAACGGCACGAGCGAAGCTGCCGTTTATCTGGTAGCAGTTGGTGCGAGATGAAAATGGTGCCGCGAAACGTCAGGGCGTCGCGCTCCTGTGCCCGGCCTCGATTTCTCCGCATACCGAGAACATGTAGGTTCACCAAAGGGGAGAGAATGAATGACCGCTTATGACCACCTTGTAACCGATATCGAGACCCATCGAGAGGATCTGATCGACTTCGCCAGCCGGCTGGTGGCTACGCCAAGCATAAATCCGCCCGGCGATGAGCGGGCGGTGGCCGAGCTGCTTGCCGGGCGGCTGAAGGGGCTGGGAATCCCTGATGTAGAGATTGTGGCCGAGGTGCCCGAGCGCCCCAATGTCATTGCCCGCCTGCCCGGCCACGGCGGCTGGCCGGCACTGTTGTTCAACGGCCATATCGACACAAAGCCAGTGGGAGACCAGTCGAAGTGGCGCACCGACCCGCTGGTGCCTACCATCAAGGATGACGGTTACATATACGGGCTTGGCACCGCCGATATGAAGGGGGCCGTGGCGGCGATGTGCTTCGCCGCGTCCGCTCTGGCGGCGGCATCTACCCGCCCGGCCGGCGATCTGATCCTGGCCTTCACCGCCGACGAGGAGGCCGGCTCCCGCTACGGTGCCCAGTTCCTGGTACAGAAGCAGGGGCTGAAGGCCGACGCCTGCCTGATCGGCGAGCCGTCGGGGTTGACAGAACAATGGGAGTACCTGGTGCTGGTCTCGCGGGGCATCTCCGCCTTCCGCACGCGCGTGCGCGGCACCCAGATGCACGCCAGCGCCTCCAACATCGTGCCGTGCGTGAACGCCAGCACCAAGATGGCCCAGGTCATGGTGCGGATGGCCAACGATCTGCAGGTGCGCCATCAGCCGCATCCGCTGCTGCCCAAGGGTCCCACCATCAACATCGGCATGCGGGTGGAGAGCGGCGTGTTCTACGGCATCCTGCCGGCCCTGGGGGAGTTTACCAGCGACGTGCGGGTACAGCCGGGGATGTCCTTCGAGCAGGTGAAGGCCGACGTCGAGGGCTTCGTTCAGCGCCTACGGGACGATGACCCCGAGCTGGACATCGAGGTCGAGTTCGAGGAAGGGCCCCTCCGGTGGATCGAGCCGACCGAGGTCTCGGCGGACGAGCCTATCGTCAAGGCGGCCCAGTGGGCGGTCAGGCAGGTGCTGGGGGCGGTGCCGCCGTTCGGGGCCTGCCCCGGCTGGACGGATTCGCGCTGGACCCAGGGCGAGGGCGGCGTGCCCACCATACCGGCCTTCGGGCCCGGCCTCCTGACGGTATGCCACGGCCCCAACGAGCGGGTGCCGGTGGAGGGCATCGTCCAGGCGGCAAAGATATACGCGCTGACGGCGGCGCGGTTCCTCGGGTAGAGGGTAGAAGAGAGTAGGGGCGGACAGTCGTTCACTGTCCTCGCCTAGGCGAGTCGTGCCCGAAGGGTATCTCGCCACAGGCGAGTCGCCTGGGCGACCTGCGGTGCGGCGTTGCGCCGCTCCGCTACGGACCTGTGGCGACCTCTGGGAGAGCGCAGGGGTGAGGCCATGGAGTACCCCTGCGCGGGTTCGAAACCCGCGCAGGGGTTTGGTCCTCTGCGAGAGTTGTGGTTCCCTCTCCTCGCCACGGCGAGTCGCCTTTGGCGACCTTTGGGAGAGGGCAAGGGTGAGGGGCGATTGGACCTCACCCCCGACCCCTTCTCCCTCTGGGAGAAGGGGGTTGCCGTTCCCTCTCCTTGCCTGGGTGAGCTAGAACTCTTCTGCAATTGGCAGCTCAACGATTTCCGCCTCCAGAGCGCTTCCCCTGATGTGGAGCAAGGCCACGCTCACCGGCAGGTCGAAGCGGCGCGGTCCGGCGGTGCCTGGGTTCAGGTAGAGCAAGCCTCCCTGCCGTCGACAGGACGGACGATGGGAGTGGCCGGTAATGAGGGCCGCGAAGCCCGCGGCCGCCGGGTCCAGCTCGAGATTGCCGATGTCGTGGAGCACATACAGCCGTGACTGCCCGACCTCGATCACTCTGGTCATAGGAAGCTGCTCTGCCCATTCCCCCCGGTCGGTGTTGCCGCGCACCGTGGCGACAGGAGCGATCTGTTCCAGGGCCGCGAGCACACCGAGTGCCCCAACATCGCCGGCATGAACGATCAGATCCACGCCATTCAGCGCGCGCAGGGCTTCCGGTCGCAGCAGGCCGTGCGTGTCGGAGATGACGCCGATTACGTGCTCGTCCAAAGCCGGGCCTTCAGTCCGCGGCTATCGAAAGCTGCGGACTCACTCGGCGCAATACCAGGAAAAGGAGGGCGGCCGCCATAGGGAAGAGGGTCAGCGTGGTCATCGCCGTCAGCAGGCCGGTATGGTCGGCGATGACACCGGTGACGAAGGCCCCCACGCCGCCGGTGACGAAGGCCAGTCCCAGTATCAGCCCCGAGGCCAGGCCGGCGCTGCGCGGCATAATCTCCTGGGCCATTACCACCGTGATCGGATGGGAGACCTCGATCAGCAGCCCGGCCGCCATCGCCAGCACGATGGCCAGGAGGCCATCGGTGTGCAGGAACAGGAACATGGCCGGAGCGGTGAGCACAAGCGCCGAGGCGCACGTCTGGATGCGGCCGATGCGATCGGCAAGGAGGCCGCCGGTCAGCATGCCGATCGACGCTCCCACCAGCAGTAGGAACAGGAAGCGGCTGGCTTCCGACAGGTTCGTCGAGGAGAGGACCTGTTGCTTGCCGGTGATGAGGAGCGGGATATAGGACACCATCGATTGGTAGGCCCAGGACTGCATGGCGACGATCAGGACCAGCACGGCCAGACCCAGAAGGGACACCGACGTGGCGGCGTGGTGACGGGCCGTATGCTGGCCCCTCACCGTGAGAGGGCCGCTGTCCGGCGTCCGGCCGTCATGCCGCCACATTGCCGTCCCGACCACTGCCGCTCCCAGCAGGCCCGGAATGAGGAGTATCTGCAGGCCGCTCAGTCCCCAGTTGATGATGATCGCGGCGGTGAGCAAGGGGCCGAGGGCAAACCCGAGCGTGCCGCCGAGCAAGAAGATGGAGACCCCGCTGGCCCGCTGCCGGCCGCCGACCCGGGCGGCATTCATCGCTCCCTGGGGATGAAAGGCCCCGTTCCCCAGCGCCGCCAGGCAAGTGATGACCACCAGGGAGGTGTAGTCCCAGGCGTTCCCGATCGAGCTCATCAGGACGGCCATCCAGGCGATGCCGAAGACGGCCAGGTACCGGGTGTTGATGCGATCGGCCAGGAAGCCGAAAAACGGCTGGGATAGCGAGCCTGCGCAGATGAAGAGGGTGCCGACCAGGCCGACCATGCCGTAGTTGAGATGGAGAGTCGACATAAGCAGCGGATAGGTCATCGGCAGCACGTTGGCGAATACATCGTTGACCAGGTGGCCGAAGGTGACCGACAGGAGCAGCCGGTTGCGGGCCAGCGCCAACAGGCCGGGGCGGGCCGGGGCGGCCGCTACGCTAGCCTCCATCGGTCAGGCCCCTCAACGCTGCGTCGATGGCCTCCTCCAGTCTGTCCGGTGGGACGCCGCCCTGGGCCAGCTCCGGCCGTCCTCCACCGCGCCCGCCCACTGCGGCCGCGGCGAGGCGCAGCAGCACCGCGGCATCGGCATTCACCCCCGCTGACCGGGCGAAGACCATGTGCCCCTTCTCTCCCTTCGAGCCCAGCAGCACCACGCGCGGCGCCGCAGCCGTGATGCGCTGGGCCAGCCATTTCAGCTCGTCCGGCTTGCGATCGGCGAACACGGCGCGCACCACCTGCACGCCGCCGGCAGGCTCAGCGTGAGCGGTCAGTGCCGCTGCCTCGTAATCGAGGAGCTGCTGCCGCAGGTCTTCCATCTCCCGCCACAGGGCGTCCCGGTCGGCCAGGGCTTTTGCCACTGCCTGGGGCAGCTCGTGGGCCCGGGTGCTGAGGGCATCGGCTGCCTCGTAGAGGGCGCGGTTTTTCCAGCGGTAGTCAGCCAGCGCCCGGCCGCCGCAGACGAACTCCACCCTGGTCTCGGCCCCGCGCCGCTCCCAGCGGATAACCTTGATCAGGCCCACCTCACCGGTGCGCCGGCAGTGGGTGCCTCCGCAGGGGATGCGGTCGAATGCCTCCACCTCTACGATCCGTACGTCTCCCTGCCGCGCGGCAAGCTTCCGCAGGTCCATCTCAGCGCTCTCCGCGGAGGAGACGAAGTAGGAGCGGACGGGCCGGTCCTCGAAGGCCACCCGATTGGCGAGGTCCTCGGCCTGGGCCACCTGCTCAGGCGAGAGGGACGCGGTATCGAGGTCGACAGTAGTGACGTCCCGGCTCATATGGAAGGCTACGGTATGGAGGCCAAGCTCCTGCTCGAATGCCTGCGACAGGATATGCTGGCCGGTATGCTGCTGCATATGGTCGAAGCGGCGGTCCCAGTCTAGCTCACCCTTCACGCGCCGAGGGAGGGGGCCGCCGGCCAGGCGGTGCACGATCTCCCCATCGCGCTCCAGGACGTCGACCACAGCGACGCCGCCGAGCCGGCCCATGTCGTGGGGCTGCCCGCCCGAGGTCGGATAGAACAAGGTCCTCTCGAGGACGGCCTCCCAGCCACTATCGGTCTTGGCCTGCGAGACAACCCTGGCCGTGAACGTCCGCTGGTAGGGCCGTCGCATATACATCTTTTCGGTCACGCTATGCCTCCTGGGTGAGGGCCTGGGCAAGCGCCGACGGCATTCCCCCCCCTCGCACCAGCGCGTCGATTTCGATACGGTCCTCGACGGTGTGAGCGAAGTCTGGCTGGGCCGGGGAGTAGCCGATCACCGGGATGCCCGACTTCATCAGGTGGCCGCCGTCGGTGGCGAAGCTCCAGCCGATGACTGGAGGCCGGGCGCCGAAGGTGCGCTCCAGTGCCGCGCCGGCCCGGGCCAGAAGGGGGTGGCCGGCGGGCAGGATGAAGGAGGGAAATGCAGACGCCATGCTGGTCACGAGGCCGGTATAGGTGCGCGCCTCGTAGACCAGCAGCTCCGCCTCCCCCGTGCAGCCATCACGAAGGCACTCGGCCAGCAGCGCCCGTATCTGAGCGAGCAACGCGTCGGGGCTGTCGCCCGGGACGTCGCGCCAGTCCAGGTGCAGACTGCACTCGCCGGGTATCACGTTGCCGCTCCGCTGGTCGGTCAGGTACAGGGTTGGCGCAAGGCTGGCCGGTCCGAGGAATGGGTCGCTCCCCAGACGCAGCTCGGCGAGGCGGCCGATGAAGGTGGCCATAGTGTAGTGGGGGTTGGCGCCCTGCTGGGGGACGCTGGCGTGCACGGAGCGCCCCTTCACCCGCACGACGATCTCGTAGCGGCCGCGGTGGCCGCGGGCCAGGGCGCCGTCGCTGGCCTCGCCGACGACCGCCGCGCCGGGCCGCAGGTGCCCGGTGAGGTGTATGGTCCCCAGGCCGCCGGTCTCCTCCATCACCGCGGCTGCCACGTAGATGTCTCCCGCGGTACGGATGCCGAGCTGGCGCAGCAGGGCCACGCCGTGGACTATGCTGGCCAGGGACCCTTTCATATCGCTGGCCCCGCGGCCCCAGATGGCGCCGTCGTGGACCTCGCCGCCGTACGGTGGATATGGCCACGCCGCCGGGTCGCCGGGGTCCACCACGTCCATATGGCCGTTGAGCTCGAGGGACGGCCCGCCGCCCGTGCCGCGCATCAGGCCGACGACGTTGCCTACCTCGTCGGAGGCGACCTCGTCGTAGCCCAGGGCCTGCATCTGGTCCCGTATCGCGGCGGCCACCGCTCCCTCCTCGCCGGACAGGCTGGGGGTCTGAACGAGACGCTGGCAGGTAGCTACGACGGCGGAGCGCACGCTTTCGGCGGCAGCGAGCAGCGTGTTCATATGGTCTCCTTCAATCGGCCCTCTTGACCGCTCAGGGCGGGCATAATCAGTCCTCTTCCGCCCGGGTCTCGTCTTCAGGCGGAAGAGGACGAAGCGGCTAAGCCCAATGGCATCGGCGCGCCCGTCGCGAGCGGCGGGGCATCCGGCTAGGCCTAGGCGATGCCGAGCTCCTCCAGCTTTTCCTTGGTGGGAATGCCGTCGGCCGTCCAGCCCCGCAGCTCGTAGTACTCCTTGAGCTGGCGGGCCAGGTCCGGCTTCTTGGTCTCCGGCTCGTTGGCCCTGGGCTCCAGAAGCCGGGCCGGCAGGGTGTCGTCGGCCCCCGTGACCCCGGCGCCCAGGTTGAACTGGCGGACCGTGTTGATGACCCGCTCGCCGACCTGCAGCACTTCCGCGGAATCGTAGTCGAAGCCGGTCGTGACCCTCAGCAGCTCGGCCATGTG
This sequence comes from Chloroflexota bacterium, assembly GCA_023475235.1. Classification (GTDB taxonomy): domain Bacteria; phylum Chloroflexota; class UBA6077; order FW602-bin22; family JAMCWG01; genus JAMCWG01. Next base: position 10,807 of record JAMCWG010000160.1, on the reverse strand, counting down.
CCAGGGGTGTATGCCGGTCCAGGTGTGCGAGCAGATAGCCAGCGAGTTGACCGCTTCCGCCAGGTCCTGCGCCGCCTTCACCGCGAGGGCCTTGTTCTTCTGCTCCGTTCGCCCCAGCCGGCCGGTGATGCCCGCCTCGGACACATTGTAGTCCTGCTCGAAGCGCATCGGCAGGCCGTGCTCCCAGGAGGCGCCGCTGGGTCCGGTGGCGTAGGCGCTGGCCTGGCTGAAGTAGGACCGCGGATCGTGCATCGGCGGCTCCAGTCCCTTAACGTGCACGGCGTAGGCCTCGCTCCCCTTGCCGATGGCGGCGGCGGCCTTCTTCACACCCTGGCCCAGGGTCGCGCCCAATCCCTTTGCCTCACCGATGTCCTCGATGAGGCCGATGATGGCGGCGGGATTGCCCCAGCTCAGGTCACGGCCGGCTTCGGCCTTACTGACGGCACCCTTCTCGAAGGCCTCCATCGCGAAGGCGATGGCACCGGCGGTGGAGATGGGGTCGAGGCCCAGCCGGGCGCACATATCGTTGGCTCTGATGGCGACCTTCAGGTCGCGATTGCCCACCAGGGGACCGAAGCCGGCGATGGCCTCGTGGTCTGGCCCCGGCCCGTCGACGCTGTATGTCTCCTCGACGACGGTCACCTGGCGAACGCACCGGATGGGGCAGCGGTCGCAGGCCTCGCGCGGGTCGCCCAGGACGGCTTCGTAAGACGGCGTCCCCAACGGCGCGCAGTCCTCGGCCCCGGCAGCCATCTGCCAGTTGCGCAGCGGTATCTCGCCGCGATACCAGGCCGTGTCCATCCACTGGGAGGGGCCGACGTTGGCGAGGGGCGTCAGCATGCGATAGGTGGCCATCCGATGAGTCCAAAAGCTGTTCAGGTCGCGGGCTTTGCCGCTGTCGGCGACGGCAGTACGCTTGGTGCCGCGCACGGCGATGGCCTTCAGGTTCTTGGATCCCATCACTGCGCCGATGCCGCCCCGGGTAGGCAGCCCTCCCTCGTTGTTCTGAATGGTGGCGATGGGGACCTGCTTTTCGCCGGCCGGGCCGATGGCCGATACCCTTGTCCTTCCGCCCAGCTCTTCGGCGATAGCCGCCTGGGTCTCGAAGGTGTCCTTGCCCCAGATGGCTTCGGCGCTGTGGATCTCCACGCCATTAGGGCCGATAGAGATGTAGACGGGCTTGTCCGACTTGCCTTCGACGATGAGGGCATCGTAGCCGGCGGCCTTGAGGTTGCCGCCCCAGAAGCCGGAGCAGGTCCCGCCGGTCCAGATGCCGGTCTCGGGCGATTTGGTGCAGACGCCGTAGGTCGATGCGGTGGGGAAGCCGGTGCCGGCCAGGGGACCGGCGGCGAAGACGATCTTGTTCTCCGGCCCCAATGGGTCGACCTTGGGGGAAACGCTGTCGACGAACAGCTTGGTGGCCAGGCCCAGCCCGCCGATGTAGGCGCGCGCTGTCTCAGGCGGCAGCGCCGCCTCAGCGGTCTTGCCGGTGGTCAGGTCTACCCGCAGGATCTTTCCGCTATAGCCTTCCACTTATATCACCTCAAACTCTCGAGATCAACGGTTTCCACTCGCTTGTACCCGCCTTCGGGGTACACGGGGTCTTTCTTTATCATCTCGCGCATTCGCACGGCAACCGGCCGCGGGTCCCAGTGGAACACGGCTTCGGAGCGAGGGCCGGGCTTAGCGGTGATTAGCTCGTAGTCGCGGTTGCCCAGGCCGATCTTGGTGCCGTTGTTCAGTTGAAAGTCCTGGCTGGAGGCGAAGCGAGAGGCGGCGGCGGCGAACTTGGGCACGCCCTCGCCCATCACGCCGTCCTCGTAGGCACGGGAACCCGGGATTCCCACGGATGCCGTGGCCATATCCACGCAGGCGGCATCGACGGCCACGATGTCCTTGCTGGCGAACACGCCCATGTTCGGGATGATGGGCCGGTCGCTCATCGGCGCGCAGTCGCAGACCGGGGTGATGTCGATGGCCAGGTTGATGAAGCCGGCGTTGCCGGTGCCGTGGCCGGCGCCCACGATCTTCAGGCAGGCCAGGGCCGAGTCGGAGATGCTGACGGGGTTAGCGTCGCCGGCGTCCTCGTGGATGCCGCGCATCCGGCCCAGGACATCGTTGCAGGGACCGCCGCCGCCCGGCCCGCATACGCAGCGGCTCTGGTCCCACTCGAAGGTATGCTCGTTGATGGTGAACAGGCCCCAGGGACAGGAGTCGCGCAGCTCTTCAAGCCAGGCCCGGCTCTTCGATTCTCTTGCCAGGTGCTCGAAGAACGGGGCGTAGCGGAAGCCCATCGAATGGCCGCCGAAGTGAAGGTTGAATTTGCCGCGCTTGGAGGCGGCCCCGACGCCGATGTTCTTGATGGAGCCGCCGAACACGCCGGCGCCGTGGCCCTTGAAGTGGGTGAGGACCAGCAGCTTGTCGGCCATCGCGATGGCCTTGGCCACGTACTGCTCTTTCAGGATGGTGCCCTCAGGCAGGTCGACCCGGACGTCGTCGTCGCCCAGGAAGCCGTCGGCCACTATGAACGGGCAGCCGAGGCTGGCGGAGGTGAAGCCGTTGCGCTCAGCCGTGAGCAGCTCGTCCAGGGCATTGGCGCGACCGGCGTAATAGGAGTAGAAGGCGGTGGTGGTGTCGCAAACGAAGGGCCGCCCGCCCAACTCCTTGACCCTGTCGGCTAGGGCGCGGGGGAATACCGGCCGCAGATAGCCGGTGTTATTGTACTCACCGCAATGGATCTTGATGGCCACTATGTCGTGGGGCTTGATCAGGTCCTGGATGCCGGATTCCTTGAATACGGTGAGCATCTTGTTGACCAAGCTCGTTTCGATTGAGGCAGCGCGGTCATCCATGAAAAATACCGGTTGTGCCATTGGATGTTCCCTCCTTCCAAGTCACAATGGGTCGCTATCCTCCCGTCGCCGCCCGGCGGGAGGGCTCGGCACACACTACAATGGGCGCGTAATGAGCAATAATCCCATTTCCGCTATTCTATCACCAATCAGGGCGCATGCGCGCGCCCAGTCTGCTTAACGTCGTGGTGGTCTACTCCGATGCTGCTCATCTACACCTCCCTGCTGTTCTCGCGGCCAGAGACGCGCTTGCGCCGCAGGCAAGGCGAGTATACACCTAGACGAGTTGGGCCGTCCAATGATATAATGCCGATGTTATGTTATATAGGAGTGCCGCCGCTCAATCGGTGAGGCGATGGCGCGCCCGAGTGTGGAGAATGGGATGATCTCGGTTTTTGTGCAGTTCATAGAGTTGCTTTTCAATATTCTGACTTTCGCGATACTGGCGCGCGTGCTGCTTTCGTGGTTTCCCACGTCTCCCAACAACAAGATAACGGCGATCCTCTACGATGTAACCGAGCCGATCCTTGGCCCGATCCGCAAGATGATACCGCCAATTGGCATGCTGGACCTGTCGGCCTTCATCGCGATAATCGCGCTCCAGGTCCTGGAGTACATAATTCTATCCGGAGTGCGGATGTACTAGGCGGTCGCGGGCCTCGGCCTGCTCCAGCCCCTCGATCTCTATCTGCTTCAGGCGCGCCGTCTGGCCGCGCACGATGCGCACCCGCCCCTTCGCTACGCCCATCGCCTCCGCCAGCAGTGTCACCAGGGCTTCGTTGGCGCGCCCGCCCTCGGGAGGAGCCGTCACCCGCGCCTTCAGCACGTCTCCCTCGAAGCCGACGATCCGATTCTCACCGGCCCGCGGCTGAAGGCGTACCTGAATTCGTGCGGCAGACATCTTCACTCGTAATCTCTTTCGGCATAAGGGAGGGCTAGGTCAACGCCGCTCAGAGGCGCCGTTTGTGCCCAGTTTACAGGCTATATCCATTAGTCCGCAAGGCGGGTGGGGCCTAGCTTGAGAAGGCCATCCGTGCGTGGCGTGCGGATGCGCGGCTTGTGAATGACGTTTGACGAGGGGCAACGGGCAATGTCTTGCGATCCTCTCGGCGGGGCGCGTTGCGCTGGGTCTACCGGCATCGTAAGACGGCTCACGGAGAGGCAGCGAGAGGGGCTAAGAGCAACCCAGGGTGCTTTCAAAGTCCGCCGATCCGGCTGCTCCCGGGGTTTACCTCACCCCTGGCCCCTCGCCACGGCGACTCGCCGTGGCGAGGGGTGGCCGAAGGCCGGAGGTGAGGTTGACTGCCGTTGACAAGGCAGCAGAAGCGCTGTCTGTTTCCTGGCTGGCGGGTTTGAAAAAGCCCTTGGAAGCGAGTTATCCCCTTGTTGCTCCAGCGAATCGATTACTGGCATAATGTGCTTGGCCCGCTTTATCTCGTATCTCGCGGTGGTATTATGCTCAAGAAACGGCCGACCCACAAAGGAGCTACAGTAATAGCTATTGGCAGTACACGGTCTCGATCAGACCCAAGCGATAATCCCGGCCCCGAGACTGCGTCGGACAGAAGCGCAACTCCGTCTGACATACCGAGCGAATCCCAGATGCCGTCGCTGATAGAAGTTGTCCGAAGTGGCTCGAATGAAGAAATCCAAGACAGGATTGCACTTGAGATTGATGGACTGATCCGTGCAAGTGCGCCATCGATAGCGGAATATGGCATGCTTGCGCTGTTTGACCCCGTCCAATCGATTAGCAGGTGGCACGCCGACCGGATACTCAGCGCCTTGTCCAGGTTGAACCCTGCGCGTGAGCACGATGTTCTGCTATTGATCTCTAGTTTGGGAGGCGGAGTCGAGCCAGCGTATCAGATCGCCAAGCTTTGCCGGTCCTTTGCCAAGGAGAGATTCATCGTGGCTGTACCACGTCAGGCAAAGTCTGCGGCCACGCTGATCGTATTGGGTGCGGACCAAGTACACATGGGGCCTCTTGGTGAACTTGGTCCCATCGATCCTCAACTGGGCGGGTTGCCGGCTCTAGGAGTAGTTGAAGCGTTGAAGAGAATTGCCTCATTATTGGCCGAGGAGTACCCTGGCAGCGCAAACATGTTGGCGGCGTATCTACAGCGTGCAGTGACCGTGGAGCAAATAGGATACTGCGAGCGCATAGGAGAGTCCGCTGTGCAGTATGCTGAAAGACTGCTTCTGTCCAAGCTACCTTCGCCCGGGAAAGCCAAGTACGTGGCCAACAAGCTTGTCTACGAGTACAAAGACCATAGCTTCGTCATAGATCTGGATGAGGCCAGGCAACTTCTCGGAAACGAGCGGGTCATTGACAACTCGGCCGAACTTGATTTCGCTGAATCTGTCTACGAAAAGCTAGACCTAGTGAGCACCATTCTGAACTTCTTCCGGAGCAAATCGCTCCAGATCGTTGGTGCGCTCGACGACGCGTGGGTCTTTGATCAGCGAAAGGAGTGAGTCTCCATACATAGATTATCTGGGACCGGCCTTTTGTCACAGCCCCCGGACGCGCTTGGTGCGCTCTTTGGCGGAAGTGCGCTCGGAGAGGTGGTACCGCGCCAGCGTCGCATCCACCAGAAGCTCGAACTGCTGGCGGTCGGCAGTGGTGAGGACGGCCCGCTCGTGGGCCTCGGTCAGGACGCGGGGGTAGGCGTTGCCGCGCCGGCACTGGTCGTAGGCCACCCAGTGCACCAGGTCCAGCAAGTCCGGCCGGCCAGCCACCCAGTCGGGCACCTCGATGCGGGCGATCTCGCCGTCGACGTTCAAGTAAAAGAAATACGTGGAAATGTCTTGTCCCTTTTGTTTCACCTTGCTGCGTTCTGCTTTGCCGCGAGAGCGGAAGCGGGCGGAACGCTCGCCCGGGCGAAGGGGAATCCGCTCCACTACCTGGCGGTCGACCAGCCCGGCGAGGACCGAGCACGGCCTATCGCCGTCGTCGTGGCACTCGCTGTTCGGCTTGCCGCAGTCGGCCTTCGGATGGGGACAGGCGGCGATGCGCAGGGCGCTCACCAGCTCGTAGTAGCGAGGGCGGCTGATGTAGGCTGCCACTGGCACGCCCAGGGCCTGGAAGCGCCGCAGGCTCTCCTCAAAGCGGGGCTGCAACTGGAGATGGAACTCCTGCACCCGCCAGTCCTCCGTAGACCGCATCATCAGTATGCCGTCGACCAGCGCCACCAGCGGCACATCGCGCTCGATCTCCTCTGCTAGTTCGGCCAGCCGCGCCATCTCCTCCACATTTCGTTTCATATCCAGGAGCAGACCTGCCACCAGCGTGCGCCGGCCTTCCACGGCCAGGTAGACGTCTTTCTCGTCGTAATAGAGGGTAGGCTCGCTGGCCAGCCGGGCCCACGGGCGCTGCCCGTAGCGGATGAACGCCCACCCGATGTTGATCAAGTGGTAGAGGGCGCTGCCGTGGCGGTCGGGCTCGATCTGCGAGCCGTCGGTGGCAGCCACGGTGTACTCGGGAATGGCGCCGGGAAGGGGGTACACGGCGTCGGGGCGCTCTACCAGCCCGGCTACCGGCCACGGCGTGTTGCTTCTATCGATCTTGGACCGGAGGGCCTCGAAGTTGTCGGCGCTGGCTTGCAGCAGGTGGGCAGCGGCGTCGAGCCGTTCGTCCAGCGTCTGGCCTGCTGCCTGCCGGGCGGATGCCATCTCCGTTATCTGGTGGCTGACGGCGCCGAGGTCGAGCGTCACGGCTGGGCTTCCCCCTGCGCGGTCTCCATCCGGCGAATCCACGCCCCGGGGTTGCGGATTTCGTCGAGGGTCGGCAGGCTTGCCGGGCCGGCCCAGACGCGGTGCATAAAGTCGAGGCCCCGCTGGCGCACGACCTCGTCGACGAAGCGCTGGCCCTGCTCGTACTGCTGGCGCTTCACCTCCAGCCCGGTGAGCCTGGAGAATATCTGCTCGACCAACGTGCGCTGCTTGGTCCGCTGCTCGAACCGCTGGCGGATGCGCTGGTAGTCGGGCAGGATGCTCTGTCCCACCTGATTCATCACGTGGTTGCTGTAGCCCTCGATCAGGCTCATCACCGCCTGCAACTGCCGGAAAAGTGCGCGCTGCTCCTGGGTCATCACCAGCTCGAGCAGGTGCTGGCTGGTGGAGACGCTGGCCACGAAGCGCGTCAGCAGGTTGCCGCCCTCGTGCGCGCGGCCGGTGAGGTAGCTACTGAGGCTTTCCAGGTAGCGGGAAAGGAGCTCGTTCATATAGTCGCGCAGCCAGGGGTGGGCCTCGAACTCGTAGGCGTGAGTAGTCTCGTGCAGGGCGATCCACTGGCGGAACTGGTAGCCGTCGACCCGTAGCTGCTGCTGGGCCATCACGATGTTGGGCTCGACGAAGTACAGCTTGCCCGTGCTGACCGGACTCTTGCCCAGGAGGGCAAGGTCGTACTGGCCGAGCACCCGCCGCGCCAGGTAGCCCAGGAGGAGGCCCATCTGATTGGTGAGGACGAATTGACCGCCGGCGGCCACCAGCCGCGCCCCGAAGGCCCCGGTCTGGATGGACTGCTGGTTCAGGCGCTCCAGCGGCTCCAGCAGCCAGCGGAAGTTATTGATGTTGACGTCCAGCCATTCGGCCCGATCGTAAACATAGACGGTGTCCAGATCGCGGGGCAGGCGCTCGTTCACGTAGCTGGCGACGGCCTGCTGGGCCTGGGCTACCAGGCTGCGGTAGTCGAAGGACCAGTCGACCCAGATATAGTCGCGCTGGGCGATGCGAAGGGCGATGCGCCGGGCATTATCCCAGTCGATGAGCCGCGGCGCGAGGTTGCGGAGGCGCCGGTTCAATACCCAGACGCCGGCGGCTAGGCCGGCGGCCAGGGTCCCGAACCGGATGAGACGCCAAAATAGCGAAAACAAATCAACGATACCTCGTTCAGAACTTTGTTGTCGCCTGCCGGATGGGGCAGGCGCGGCATACGCCGCTAAGAAAAGCATATCACAAAATTCCCGCCTGTGCTTCCTCAGCGACCCCGCCGGGAACCACCGGCAATTGGCGGCCGCGAGCCAGTTATTCGTACACTCCGGCCTCGACGTACCACCAGGCGCCGTCGTGGCGGGCCCAGAACCAGGTCATCGTCAGTACAGGACCCGCTCGTCGCCCACGCGGCGCGTGATGCGCTGCTCGTCGAGGTAGGCTGTCAGAGCCAGCGCGTACTTGCGGCTGGCACCGAAGAGGTCCCGGACCTCGGCCACCGTTATCTTGCCGTGGGTGGCGATGTGTTCTTTGATCCGCCGCACCATATCATCATATACGGAGGGCAGAAACGCGATGTCGTCGGCCACCCGCACCAGCTCGCCCCGCTGCAGCAAGACGGCGATGGCCTCCGGGTCGAGCCCCAACTGCTGTTCCAGCTCGGCCAGGCTGGGCGGAGCATATGGTGTCTTCCCCAGTGCCTGCTTCAAGCGGGCTATCCTGGCCTGCTGCTCGGGCGAGAACTCCACCCGGTGGCCAGCCAGCCTGAGCACGGCGTTCGCCTCGGCAACCACATTCTCCGCTGCCAGCCGCTGGATCACTTCCGTGAACAGCTTGGTGGGCAGTCCCAGCCGGCTCTTCAATTCCTCTCGGGGCATACCTTCGCGTAGCGGGAACTGGCGATGGTAGCTGGCCAGGATCTGGGTCGCCCGGCCGGTGAGGGCTCGCCAGGCAGCGGCAGTGGTCCAGTAGTCGCCCAGCCGGACAGCCCGGCCATCGGCCACCAGTCCCTTCAGCGTGCTCTCGACCTGGGCCGGAGGCAGGCCCGTCTGCTGCGCTATGGCGCTCGCCTCGGCAGGGCCGCCTCCCAGCGCGGCCAGCGCCAGCTCCTCGGGGCTTCCTCGCCGGAGCACTTCGAGGGCGCTGATCACGGCCCCTTGAAAGCGCTTGTGCCGGCGGGCGTGGGGCTCCACCACCTCGCCTCCGCCCAGCGTGGTGTCGGGCGAGCGGATGACGAACAGGTCGCCTTTCGCCGCTACCACCGGCTCGGCCAGCCGCAACTGGGCCCAGCCCTCTCCGCCGGGCGGTATCTCCTCGGCATCCAGCAGGCTGACACGGGCCAGCGTCTCCGCCGATCCGGGGTGCAGGGTGACCGTCGTGCCGTGAGGCAGAGGATGGGGCGCGTGCGGGATGATCCGCAGGTGAGCATCAATGGTCCGGGTGGGACGGAACGTTCGCGGCAGGGCCACGACATCGCCCCGCTGCAGGTCGCTCGTAGACAACGAGGCCAGGTTAGCCGCCACCCGGCTGCCCGGCTCGGCCTCCTCGACCTTCTGCTTGTGGGTCTGCAGGCCGCGGATGCGGGTCCGCAACCCCTTGGGCAGCACCTCCACTTCCTGGCCGGCGCGGAGTCGCCCGTCGATGAGGGTGCCCGTGACCACCGTGCCGAAGCCGGTGATGGTGAATACCCGGTCTATGGGCAGGCGGGGCCGGCCGATGTCCCGCTTGGGAGGGGTCTCCTCGAGAAGCCGGTCCAGGGTGGACAGCAGATCGGGCAGGCCCTCGCCTGTGACGGCGGAGACGGCCACTATCGGAGCGCTGGCCAGGACGGTGCCCTTCAGTGCCGCCTGTACATCTTCCTCTACCATGTCCAGCCAGTCGCGCTCCACCAGGTCTTTCTTCGTAACGACGGCCACGCCGCGGCTCACGCGCAACAGGTCGAGGATGGACAGGTGCTCCTGGGTCTGGGGCATCACGCCCTCGTCGGCGGCTACCACCAGCATCGCCAGGTCGATCCCACCTACCCCGGCCAGCATATTCTTGATGAAGCGCTCGTGGCCGGGGACGTCGACGATGCTGATCTCGCGGCCGCTGGGCAGCCGCAGCCAGGCGAAGCCCAGGTGGATGGTCATCCCGCGCTCCTTCTCCTCGGCGAGGCGGTCCGGGTCGATGCCGGTGAGGGCGCGGACCAGCGCAGACTTGCCGTGGTCGACGTGGCCGGCGGTGCCGATGGTGTACATCAGGATTTCAACGCCTTTCGCAGGGCCGCCAGCAGCAGCTCATCCTGCTCCGGAAGCACCGTGCGCGGGTCCAGCAGCAGGGCGCCCCGCTCCACGCGGGCGATGACAGGCAACGCCGGTCGGTCAGGCTGAGACGGCAGTTCTCCCGGCGCGCCGGCCCGGGGCTGCCGCAGGCGGGTGGCCAGGGTGTTCGGCTGCCGGTGGGCCAGGGACAGACACCAGGTCGGCATGCTTTCTTCGGGGAGGGAGCCGCCCCCGACGGTCGAGCGGGACTCGACCACCGAGACAACGGAGGCGGGAACGCCATCTGCCCCCAGCGTCTCCATCCAGCGGCGGGCCCGCACCTCTATCTGGCCCAACGGTGCGGAGATCATTCGCCAGACGGGTATCTTCTCCAGCGCCTCGCCTCTCCGGTAGTGCTGCAGCGTCGCCGCCACGCCGGCGATGGTGCACTTGTCCAGCCGCACGGCGCGGGCCAGCGGGTGCCGCTTCAAGCGCTCCACCAGGTCGCGCCGGCCCACGATGATCCCTGCCTGGGGTCCGCCGAGCAGCTTGTCGGCGCTGAAGCATATCAGGTCTGCACCGGCCGCCACGCTCTCCTGCACCGTCGGCTCGTGGGCCAGGCCATATACCGAGGTTTCCAGCAGGGCGCCGCTCCCCAGGTCGTCGACGACGGGTATAGCGTACTGGCGACCCAAGGCCGCCATATCCTCCAACGCGGTAGTCTCGGTGAAGCCCACCACCCGGAAGTTGCTGGTGTGCACTCGCAGGAGCAGGCCGGTCCGCGGGCCGATGGCCGCCTGGTAATCGGAGACGTATGTGCGATTCGTCGTGCCTACCTCCGCCAGCCGCGCTCCGCTCTGGCGCATCACATCGGGGATGCGAAACCCGCCGCCGATCTCTACCGCCTGGCCGCGAGAGACGATGACCTCTTTGCCTTTCGCCAGGGCAGTGAGGGCCAGGAAGACGGCGGCGGCGTTGTTGTTGACGGCGAGCCCGGCC
>JAMCWG010000126.1 GCA_023475235.1 Chloroflexota bacterium | reverse complement strand
CTCCTGGGCGCAGTGTGGCCCGGGGGTATGGTCCGGCTGGCCCCTTACCGCAAGACGGCAGGGCGCTGGGGCTACACGTTCCACGTCCTCGGAGAGCACGCCGCCCTCGGTGCGGACCTGGCGGCACAGGCCGGCAGCCCGGCCGAAGTACAGGATTACATCCGCCGACATCACCAGCCAGTGGTCGAGGGGCCTGTTGCCTGGCTGCGCTGGGCCGACGGGCAACTAGTATCGAAAAGCGAGGTGCTTCCATGCCTAGAGAATCGCCATTATCGGAACGGGTCTGATCGGGGGCTCGCTAGGCCTGGCACTGAAGAGGGCCAAGATCAAGGCTGAGATAGTCGGCTACAGCCGGGAGTATCGCAACGCCCAGCAGGCCCGCAAGATGGGCGCCGTCGACAGGGCGGTGCGATCGGCCGAGGAAGCGGTGGAAGGCGCCGACCTGGTGGTGGTGGCCACGCCGCCGACCGTCGTCCGTGACGTTTTCCAGCAAATCGCGCCGCATCTGATGGAGGACTGCGTGGTCACCGACGTGACCAGCGTCAAGGCGCCCATCATGGCCTGGGCCGAGGAGATCCTCCCATCGACGGCCCACTTCGTGGGCGGCCATCCGATGGCAGGACGGGAGAGCTCGGGCATCGACGCCGCCGACGTGGACCTCTTTCGAGGGTGCATCTACTGCGTCACGCCCGCCTCCAGCGCCCACGGACAGGCTGTGAGGGTCGTGGTCGATATGGCCGTGGCGGTGGGCGGCGTACCCCGCTTCCTGGACCCGACCGAGCACGACGCCTTTGTGGCCGGTGTCAGTCACCTGCCGTTCCTGGTATCGATAGCTATGACCAGCGCCACCACGGGCGACCCCTCGTGGCGCGAGATGAGCCCGCTGGCTGCCAGCGGCTACCGGGACATCTCCCGGCTGGCCAGCGGCGACCCCACAATGCACCGCGACATATGTATGACCAACGCGCCTAACATCATTCGCTGGATCGACTCGTTCGCCCAGGAGCTACAGAAGCTCAGGCGGCTCATCGATGACGGCGAGACCGACGCGCTGCTCGAGGCGTTCCAGAAGACGAAGGCGGCGCGAGACCTGTGGCTGGTCAGGCCGAGCCTGGAGGAAGAAGCACCCCCGGCGCCAATCGAGAGCAGCGCCGACCAGATGTCGGCAATGCTGTTCGGCCATATCAAGTGGCCGGATTTCTCGAAGCGCGCCGCGGGTGGCCCTCAAGACCAGCCCGGTGGCGATAGACCATCGCGACGCTGAGTCACTTGCCGACGCAGAACTGGCTGAATATCGCGTCCAGCAGCTCCTCGTCCACCGTCTCGCCGGTTATCTCGCCCAGAGCGTTCAGCGCTGCAGCGAGGTGAACGGTAAGCAGGTCGGCCGGAAGCGCCTGCTGCAGGCACGCCCGCGCGTCTTCCAGGTGAGCGGCGGCCCGCTGGAGGGCATCCTTGTGCCTGGGGTTGCTCACCAGCAGCGCATCGGACGCGTACACACGGCCCTGGAGGACCCGCTTGGAGGACCCGCTTCGCCATCGTCTCCTCCAGCTCCTCCAGTCCCCGGCCGGTGAGCATCGACGTGTGCGCTATGGGTGATCCAGGCAGCAGCGCCGCCAGCTCGGCATCTTCCGTCGCCGCCGGCAGGTCGCTTTTGTTAGCCACCAGGACGGCCGGCGCCCGCACCAGCGCCGCTATCTCCCTGTCCTCTACCTGCAGTTCCTGACTTGCATCCACCACCATCAACACCAGGTCCGCCTGGGCCAGGGCCCGCCGGCTGCGCTCGATGCCCAACTGCTCGATCAGGTCGGCGCTGGCGGTGATGCCGGCCGTATCCACCAGGACCAGGGGAATGCCCCTCAGGTTGACGACTTCCTCAACGGTGTCGCGGGTGGTGCCGGGCACAGGGGTGACGATGGCCCGGCTCTCGCGCAGCAGGGCGTTGAGCAGGCTGGACTTGCCGACGTTGGGGCGTCCCACGATGGCGGTGCGCACACCTTGCCGGTATACCATGCCGGCGTCGGTGCTCTGCAGCAGCGCCTGCACCTTTGCCAGCGCCGCATCCAGCGTCTCGCCGGTCTCCTGCGCCGGCACCTCATCCTCAGGGAAGTCTATCAGCGCCGTCACATACGCCAGCGTCGACACCAGGGGCTGCCGCACCTGGCGCACCGCGGCAGACAGGCGCCCCCCCAATTGGGCTTCGGCCAGCCGCAGACCCGCCGCCGTGCGCGCCCGCACGACGTCCATCACCGCCTCTGCCTGGCTCAGGTCCAGCCGGCCGTTGAGGAACGCCCGCAGCGTGAACTCGCCGGGCTGGGCCAGGCGGGCGCCCGCGGCCAGCGCCAGCTCCAGCACGCGTTGCACGGCCACCGGCCCGCCGTGGGCGTCGATCTCGGCCACGTCCTCTCGCGTGTAGCTGTGCGGTGCGGGCATGTAGGAGACCAGCACCTCGTCCACTCGCTCGCCGCTGCCGGGATCGACGACGGAGCCATAAAGCAAGCGGCGCGCCGGCAAAGACTGCAAGCTCCGGCCGTCCGCCTGCCGGAAGAGGGCGCGGAGGACCTCGCCTGCCTTCGGTCCGCTCAGTCGCACGATGCCGATCCCGCCCTCGCCAACAGGCGTGGACAGGGCAGCTATGGTGTCGCCGTCCATCATTTCTCCCATTTTCCTCTCGGACATCATTGTACCAATGGATCGGCCTGTCCGCCAGATAAAGGTTCCGCCAAGAGGGTGCGGAATGATTGCGCTATGTTGTCTGGCGATTCGGAGTAACCTCACCCCCTGTCCCCTCGCCTAGGCGAGTCGCCTCTGGCGACCTCTCCGCAGGCGGAGAGGGGGAACACAAGACGTTGGCTCCCTCCATAATCACGGTCAAGGGGTGAGGTCCGGGCCTCAAGCGGCCCTGACCCGACCTTACAAAGCATCCATCCGTCGTGGTTGATGGAACCATAGATGAACGCCACCGGCCCTCGCTGCCTGTGATATAATCCCCCTGCGTCGCCTTTCTTGATTATGAGAAACGAAGATGATGGAGTAGCGTATGAGCGCCACGAAAAAAGGGAGCACTGCCACCCTACCGGCTGTGAGTACCAGCCCGGGCCTGTGGAAGGCTAACGCGCTGGTCTTCACCAGCAATGTCTGCATTATGGTGATAGAGCTGGTGGCGGGGCGCATACTGGCACCATATGTTGGGGTATCGCTCTATACCTGGACCAGCATCATCGGCGTCGTTCTCGCGGGCATAAGCCTGGGCAACTACCTGGGCGGGAAGATCGCCGATCTATACGCGTCGCGCCAGGTACTCGGCGCGGCGTTCATCCTGAGCGGCCTGGCTACTGCCAGCATCCTGCTCAGCACCAAAGTTGTTACCGGGGCATCTTTTCTTCCCAGTATGTTCCTGATGAATCGCATCATTATCTACACCGCTCTCGTGTTCTTCATACCCACCTGCATCATGGGCACCATCACGCCTATCGTGGTCAAGCTAAGCCTGCACAACCTGCAGGAAACAGGCCACACGGTCGGGACAATCTACGCCTACGCCGCACTGGGCAGCATCGTCGGAACCTTCGGCACCGGCTTTTTCCTGATGGCCACCTTTTCGGCACCCGCAACATCATCTGGATGGTGGCCGCCGTGATGGTCGTGGCCGGCCTGCTGGCCGGGCGCTACTGGGAATCCCTGCGTCGGGGCATCTTCGGCGTCGCGCTGATCGGCCTCGTTGCCGGCTCCTTTCTCGTGTGGGGGAGCCAGTTCAAGGCGCCCTGCATGATCGAGTCCAACTATTTCTGCATCCGCATCGACGAGAGCACTCTGCAGGGACGGCCGGTCAAGGCGCTGGCGCTGGACCACCTCATCCACAGTTATGTGATACCGGACGAGCCGACGTTTCTCGGCTACGAGTACGAGCAGATATTCAACGAGCTTGCGAGCTACACCGCGTCCCAGCGCAACGCCACGCTCGACTTGCTGTTCATCGGCGGCGGGGGATACACGTTTCCGCGGTCGCCGTTGTGCAG
>JAMCWG010000143.1:3086-4046 GCA_023475235.1 Chloroflexota bacterium | reverse complement strand
TCTTGCCCGGCCGCTGTACCGGCATGTTGAACTTAAGCTCGCCGCCCAGGAGGAACGGCTGGAGCAGCCCGTGGGCCCGCAGCCACTCGACGACGCTCTGGAAGCTTGTAGAAGAGAACGACCCTCGCCGCAGGATATCGAGCATCGAGGGCCTGTCCAGCCAATCGGCGTGGCCCGTGACTATGTCATAGACCACGGCGGCGTCGGAGAAATTGACCCAGGCGTCGCCCACCTGGACGGCCACCCTTTCTTCACCTGATGGACCGACGGTAGCTACCTTCATCGGTGTGCACCTCCCGCATATTTGAGCGCGGCGCGCCCGCCGTTATGTTAGCATATCGTGGGCAGTAATGCTCGCCGAAGTGGCGCCGTCGCAAGTTCTTGCTTGCGCCCTACGCCGCTCCCCGTTGGTCCTTCTTCCGCGCCGCCTGCCGGCTTGCTTCGATCACGCGCCACGCCTCATTGGCGCCGTGCCAGTCCAGCACCTCGGTCTCGATGCCCTGCAGCAGCTTGTAGCTGGCGAAGAACGCCTCGATCTCGCGCAGCCAGTGCGATGCGAGGTCGCCGATGTCCCTCACTTCGGCGAAGCGGGGGTCGCCCACCGGCACAGCCAGTATCTTGTGGTCCAGCCCGCGCTCGTCCCGCATCTCCAGTATGCCGATCGGCCGGGCAGGCACCAGGCAGCCCGGGAAGTTTGGCTCCTCGACCACCATCAGCGCGTCGAGGTGGTCGCCGTCGGGGGCCAGCGTCCCGGGGATGAAGCCGTAGTCGGTGGGGTAGTGCACCGAGGAGTATAGCACCCGGTCAAGACGCATAAGGCGCAGCTTGTCGTCGTATTCGTATTTGTTGCGGCTGCCGCGCGGTACCTCCACCAGCACGTCGACGCTGTCGTCCGGACTGCTCCTTCTCGTCCTCATCGTTCATTCTCCACCTAATTAGAGGTGAACACTGGCCGATACT
>JAMCWG010000143.1:1474-3076 GCA_023475235.1 Chloroflexota bacterium | reverse complement strand
GTTCGCCCTGCCGTCGGCCGGGTCACCTCTCTCCGTCACGCATCGCTGACACGAAGACGGAACGTGTTCCGGCCTCCACTCTCCCTGGAAGAGCGAGGGGAGGGGGTGAGGGTCGGCTTTTCTTCCTTCAGTAAACATTCTCGATGTCGCTCTACTAAGGCGAGAAGGAACGGCTGCCCTTCTCCCTGTGGGAGAAGAGTTGGGATGAGGGTAGGAGCGTCGCCAACCCTTTACCCTCATCCTGACCTCGCCATAGGCAACTCGTCACAATCGACTGGCGAGTGGCCAGGGGTCAAGTCAGCCTATGCTTATGCCACCACCTTGTCGGCGTCGACACCGAACTCGGCGGCTACCTTCTTCAGCGCCTCCCAGGTGTCGGCGGGCACATAAATGCCCTCGGCCAGCCGGGTCTTCTTATTGTTCATCTCCGGTTCGCCCGGGATGAGCACCTGCTTGAAGCCGGGGGCCGGCGGAACGGCCTTGATCCTGCTGAACAGGGCATCGATACGCTCGCGGAACCCCTCGGCCGAATCGAACCCTGCCGGGTTGATGGCCAGCATAAAGACGCCGTTGCCCCGGTCGTTTCCCTCGTAGGTGTAGGCTCCGGCCAGTGCCCCGGCCAGCGCTTCCACCAGCACGCCCAGCGCGTAGCCCTTGTGCGCCCCGAAGAACTGCAGCATGCCGCCGTTGTAGAAGTCGTTCGGATCCTCGCTGGGATTCCCGTCCTTGTCCAGGATATAGTGCGAAGGGACCTTCTCGTGCTTGTCGCGGGCCACGCGCAGCTTACCCTCGGCCACCACCGTGGTCGCGAAGTCGACCAGCAGCATTGGCTGCTTGCCCGCCGGCACGGCGAACGAGATGGGGTTAGTGCCCAGAACGCGCGCCTTCCCGCCGAAGGGAGCCGCAGCGGGGATGGCGTTGACCACCACCAGGCCGATGAGGCCCTGCTCGGCAGCCATCGCCGAGTACTCCCCCAGCCGGCCGATATGATTGCAGTGCAGGATGCCCACCGCGCCGATGCCGGACTGCTTGGCCTTGTCGATGGCCACCTGCATCGCATCGCGGGCAACGATCTGCCCGAAGTTCCAGTTGCCGTTCACCACGGCGGTGACGGCCGTCTCCTTGACGATCTCGGGCTTTGCGCTCGACTTGATCTCCCCGCTCTTGACGCGGCGCGCGTAGTCCGGCACGCGGATGACGCCGTGCGAATCGTGGCCCATCAGGTTGTTCTCCACTAGGGACCGCGCCACCTGCTCCGCCACATCGCTGGACGTGCCGGCGGCCTCGAAGATAGTCTTGGTTAGCTTGCGCAATTGGTCGGCCGTCATATTGGCCATGCTCTTGCCTCCTTCTCAGTCGGTTGGCAGATTATATTACGAAGCCATCGCTCACGGGGCGATGGCCTTAATACTACGCCGCGCCGCCACATCCCGCAAGGGCCGCGGCTTCGCCAGACATGGTCTTTCGATTATTCGACGTAATCTGTAGGGGCCGACCCGCGTGTCGGCCCCGGAGAGCTGGGCGCACACGCGGGTGCGCCCCTGCGAAGACGCAGGCTCGATAACCGGGAGGCCGTGCTTCGCAAGAACCGTACGTTTCTTT
>JAMCWG010000143.1:1045-1441 GCA_023475235.1 Chloroflexota bacterium | reverse complement strand
ATTGTAGGGGTCCATCCCGTTCCAGAAGTGGAGGGCCGGGACGCCCCGGTTGGCGAAGGGCACGTGGTCGCTGCCGCCGGTGGAGACTCCGCCTACGGCAAGGATGCCCAGGTCATCGGCTACGCCCAGGGCCTGCTGCTGCAGCGCCCCGGACTGCTGCCCGTACATCTCCATCGCCAGCGGGCGATCGCCCGAGCCCACCATGTCCAGGTTCAACATTGCCGCCAACTGGCTTAGCTGGGCGGGGGACAAACCGTTCACGTATCCCTGCGAGCCCCAGAGTCCGAGCTCCTCGCCGCTGAAGGCGATGAAAGCGATGCCCGGCCTGCCTGCCATGGCCCTGGCTGCCTCCAGCATCACGGCCACACCCGAAGCATTGTCGTTGGCCCCCGGGCC
>JAMCWG010000143.1:0-1035 GCA_023475235.1 Chloroflexota bacterium | reverse complement strand
GGGCCAGCGGGCGACCACGTCGTAGGCGACGCGGTACTCGGATACGGTCTGCACTGATAGCTCCACCGCGACCGGTCCCCGCCCCAGGGCGTCGAGGAGCAGTTGCCCGGTCTCGCCGCTGCCCCAGAGTCCGAGCTCCTCGCCGCTGAAGGCGATGAAAGCGATGCCCGGCCTGCCTGCCATGGCCCTGGCTGCCTCCAGCATCACGGCCACACCCGAAGCATTGTCGTTGGCCCCCGGGCCGGCCGCCACGGAGTCGTAGTGCCCGCCGATGATCACGGTGGTCGGCGTCGAGCCGGGCCAGCGGGCGACCACGTCGTAGGCGACGCGGTACTCGGATACGGTCTGCACTGATAGCTCCACCGCGACCGGTCCCCGCCCCAGGGCGTCGAGGAGCAGTTGCCCGGTCTCGCCGCTCACCATCAGGGCAGGGATGTCGGACGGGCCGCTCAGAGCGCCCTGTGCCATCCTCGGCTCGTAATTGTAGATGATGATGGCGGCAGCACCGGCCTGCGCGGCATTGCGCACCTTCTCGGTGAAGCGCAACTCGCCGCGCCTGGCCAGAGCGACCTTCCCGCTCCAGTCCCCTCCGGCGAAGTCCTCCGGCCGGGCCAGCCCAGCGTCCATCAGGGGAGCGCTGACCTGACCGGAGGGGGAATACGTCAGGGGTGCTGCCGCCAGGTCCTGGACTTGGGGCGATATCAGCGTGAGACTGGTGCCCAGGTCGCCGAAGTAGAAGTAGCTGAAGGGCGATCTTTCCACCTCGTAGCCATAGCCCTGGAGGAGGTTATAGATGTAGTCTGCCGCCTGCTGCTCGCCCGGCGTGCCCACCGCCCGCACGCCGATATCGGAGGCCAGAGCCTGGACATGGGCATAGGCGGCCTGGGCGTTGAAGGTACAGACGTCGCAGGGCGCGGCCAGGGCCACCGGATGGGCGGGAAAGGCCGGCGCAGCGGGAAACGGGGCTGATGTGGGCGCCCCGGCCAGCCCTCCCGCCGATGGGTAGGCCACCACTAGCAGCAGTACGAGGGCCAG
>JAMCWG010000088.1 GCA_023475235.1 Chloroflexota bacterium | reverse complement strand
CGTCGGACTCAAGGCTTTCCTCAAGGCGGCCTGATTTATGACCAGGCCTCGGCTAACTAAGAATGATGCGTACGGAGTGGGCGATGGGGATTATCATGTATTTAGGAATGGCGAGGGGTGCGCGGGACGCTGCGCGACGCCTCGACAGTCGGTCACACCCCAAGCAGCGGGCTGGGCCGCAACCAGATGCGGCGCCCGCATCAAGCCGAAGATCAATGTGGAAGGAGACACGCATGCCAATCTTAGGGTTTCCGCAGGGGTTCGTTTGGGGGACGGCGACTGCCGCCTATCAGATCGAGGGCGCAGTCAAGGAGGACGGGCGAGGCGAGTCCATCTGGGACCGGTTCTCGCACACGCCGGGGAATGTGTTGAACGGGGACACCGGCGACATAGCGTGCGATCACTACCACCGCTACCCTGAAGACATCCGTCTGATGCAGGACCTGGGCCTGCCGGCCTATCGCCTCTCTATCTCCTGGCCGCGGGTATTCCCCGAGGGCAAGGGAAACGTGAACGAGCACGGTCTCGACTTCTATCAGCGGCTCGTGGAGGGCCTGCTGGGGGCCGGCATCACCCCCTTTGTCACGCTCTATCACTGGGACCTTCCTCAGGCCCTGCAGGATGAGGGGGGATGGGCCAACCGGGATACCGCCAGCTACTTCGCCGAGTACGCCGACCTGGTCGGCCGCCGCCTGGGGGACCGCGTTGGCTACTGGATCACCCACAACGAGCCGGCGATAGCGGCGTTCGTGGGCCACTATTTCGGCGAGCACGCCCCCGGCCGGCGCGACCTGGGGATGGCCGTGCAGGTGTCCCACAATCTGCTGGTCTCCCACGGAGAGGCAGTTGAGGCGCTGCGGGCACTCGAGCGAGGCTTGCAGATAGGCATTACGCTGAACCTTTCCCCCGCGCAGCCTGCCTCGGATGCCCACGTGGAGGCGGCGCAGCGCCAGGACGGCTTCGCGAACCGCTGGTTTCTTGATCCGCTGTTCCGCGGCAGCTATCCGGAGGATATGCTGGCGCTGTACGGCGATCTCGCCCCGGCGGTCCAGGCGGGCGACCTGGAGACAATAAGCGCCCCGATAGACTTCCTGGGCGTGAACTATTACTTCCGCACCGTGGTCGAAGATGATCCCGAAGGCGCCTTCCCTCAGACTCGGACGATAAGGCCCGAAGGGGCAGAGTATACCGGTATGAGGTGGGAGGTGTATCCCCAGGGGCTGTACGAGGTGCTGATGAGACTTCATCAGGAGTACCGCGTCCCGAGAATGTTCATCACCGAGAACGGCGCGGCCTTCCCCGACGCGATCGATGCCGATGGGCAGATCAGGGACGACCGGCGTCTGGCCTATCTCGAGGCCCATCTCACTCAGGCACAGCGCGCCATCCAGGATGGTGCGCCGCTGTCCGGCTACTTCGTGTGGTCGTTGATGGACAACTTCGAGTGGGCGCGGGGCTACTCGCAGCGCTTCGGCATCGTCTACGTGGACTACGAAGACCAGCAGCGCATCGTCAAGTCCAGTGGCCACTGGTACGGCGACGTCGTACGGCAGAACGGGTCGATGATCCTCACTTAAGGGAATTGACAGAGGCCGGCGGCGCTGCGCTGGAGTATAATGCTCATTAGATTACGGCAGACCGCGTAGCCTGCCCTCGGAGCCGGGCTGCCGGGGCGCAGGCCCTGATGGCGCGGGCAGGGATTTGAGCTATGCCACAGTTCAGCGACGTTTTTCAGACGAGCCCCTGGGCGATGGGCGCGGTGGTGTTTCGAACGCTGGTGGTGTACTTCGCGCTGCTGCTCGGGCTTCGCCTGGCAGGCAAGCGCGAGCTGGGGCAGATGACCCCCTTCGATCTGGTTGTGGTGCTGGTAATCTCCAACGCGGTCCAGAATGCGATGGTGGGGCAGGACACTTCCCTGAACAGCGGCATCATAGCCGCCTTCACGCTGCTGGCGGTCAACTGGGCCATCAGCCGCACCGGTCTGCGGTGGGTTGGACTTGGACGCAAGATCGTGGGCACGCCGACCATACTGATCAGCCACGGTCGCTTTGTGGAGGCGCATCTGCGTCAGGAGGGGCTGCAGGAGGAAGAGGTGATGATGGCCTTGCGCGAGCACGGCGTGGAAAAGCCCTCCGATGCCGACATGGCCGTCCTGGAGGTCGATGGAACCATCAGCGTGGTGCCGCGCGGAGAGGCAGTCCACCGTACCCGCCGGCGCATGCGGGGGCGCAAGCCTATCGGTTAGACGTATCTCTCCTCCCTCGAACGGCGCATTATCGCAAAGCTTGAAGCAAGCCCCGGAGAGGCAACTGGCGATGCCGAGAACGCGGAAGCACCGGCAACAGAAGGGCGAAACCGGGCTGTTCGGCTACCTTGGCCGAAGCCGGTTGAACTGGCTGCTGTTGCTGTTTCCCCTGAGCATCGCCGTCGAGCTGCTCGGCGCGCCCAAGCTCTGGCTCTTCGTCGTCTCTGCCCTCGCCATCGTCCCGCTGGCCGGCCTGATCGGTCAGGCCACGGAGCAATTGGCCAACCGCGCCGGCCCGGGCGTGGGTGGCCTCCTCAACGCGACCTTCGGCAATGCGACCGAGCTGATCATCGGCCTCTTCGCCCTGCGCGCCGGTCTGCAAGAGGTGGTGAAGGCCTCTATCAGCGGCAGCATCATCGGCAATATACTCCTGGTGCTGGGCCTCAGCATGCTCGTCGGCGGCTGGGGAAGGCAGACACAGACCTTCAGCCGAACGAGGGCCGGCGCGAGTGCCGGAATGCTGTTTCTGGCGGTGGTAGCACTGGTGATGCCTGCCCTCTTCGACCTCACCGTCTTCGGCTCGCTGGAGGAGCAATCGCCGACCTTGCAGTACCTGAGCGTGTTGGTCGCCGCCGTGCTTATGATTACCTATCTGGCCAGTCTCGTGTTCTCGCTGAAGACACACCGGGACCTGTTCACTTCTGTTCCAATGGAGGCCGAGCCGGCAGAGCTCAGCCTCTCTAATTCCGTCCTTCTGCTGCTGGTTTCCACCGCTGCCGCGGCCGTGGCAGCCGAGCTGCTGGTCGACGCCATATCGGTGGCCGCACCAGCCCTCGGCATGACCAAGTTCTTCGTGGGGGTGATCGTGGTCGCTGTGGTGGGGAATGCCGCCGAGCATTTCTCGGCGATAACGATGGCGATGAAGAACAAGATGGACCTGTCGCTCACGATTGCCACCGGCTCCGGCACGCAGATCGCGCTTTTCGTCGCTCCGGTACTTGTCTTTGCCTCACTGCTATTCGGCCAGCCGATGTCTCTGGTCTTCAATGCCTTCGAGGTCGTGGGAGTGGCTCTCTCGGTGATCGTGCTCACCGTGGTGTCGCTTGATGGGGAGTCCAACTGGTTCGAGGGCCTGCAACTGATGGCGGTGTACACGGTACTGGCCATCGTCTTCTACTTCGTGCCCTCTGTCTGACGTCCCGGCAGCCGCCACGGGCCGGGCTATCTTCCCATCCCGAACCGGGCGGCGACCTCGCCGACCACTGCGGCCGTCACTTGTGTGATCCCCCGCTGGCGTGCGTATTTCTCTATCGCGCCGCGGGCCATCCGCCGCACGAAGAACGGGACGCGCTTGAGCCGTTCCTCCGCATCCGGTGTCCAGGACAGCCCGGACTGCTCGGTTTCGGACCGAGCCTCGGGTTCGGGTTCGGCGTGGGAAGGGGGCGACTCAGGCATTTGAGGAGGCGCGGCGGGCGGCGCGACTACAAGCACATTGGCCGTCGTGCTCAAGCGGGCCAGGGCCAGCGCGTTGGAGCCGATGAGGGACTCGGCCTCCCGGTGTAGCCCCCAGCGGCCCACGACGGTCAGTGCAGACTCGCGGAGGGCGGCGTAATGGTGCAGCTTGCTGTAGACCTTGCCGGCCAGCACTTCGGTCCGTACCTCGACTCCCTGCCGGCGGGCGAGCAGCACCGCCTGCTCCAGTCCGTCGCGGTACAGCTTCTCCAGCCCACGGTCGATTATCTCGTCGTGCAGCCGCTCCTGGGCTGGAAAGTTGAACCGCTGCGCGGCTTCGTCGGACAGGGCCTCGGCGGTGGCCCGGAAGACCCCGGCGTGGAAGAAGGGATCGTAGGCTGCCACCGCCTCCACGGTGGCACCGAACTGCCGGGAGAGCTCGACCGCCCGCTGAAGGGCGGCGTAGCTGTCGGGGCTGCCGTCGATGCCCACCACGATGGGACGGTCCTTCATGGCCCACGGCCGCTTCACCACCAGCACGTCGCAGTCGCGGGCGTGCAACAGGACCCGCTCGACCACGCTGCCGAGCTGGCTCTCGGGCACCCGGCCGTGGCCCCACGCCCCCATCACCAGCAGGTCGGCCACTTCGCGGCGCAGGGCCTGCAATAACTCGACATAATTGCGCCCATGAGGGGTGAGGCCGATGCAGCTTATTCCTTTTTCCTTCGCCCGCCGCTCCAGAGGTGCCAGGTAGGCATTCGAGATAAGCTTCATGCCCTCGGAGATCAAGCTATCGTGGGTGTTGCGCAGGCCCTGCATCCGCTCCTCGTCGTGATACCTCTCCGGCAGCCCCGGCTCCATCTGCTCGAAGCGGGCCCGGTGCATCTGAGCGGCATAGACGTGGCAGCCGATTAGCCGGGCCTGGCCCTCGCCCTCGGCCAGCGCCAGGGCGGCGCCCATTGCCTGCTCTGACCAGTACGACCCGTCCAGTCCGACCAGTATGTTGCCGTACATAGCTCACCTTACCGGCGCGTGCGCGGAAGTATGCCGCGATTGTCCCTGTGGTCTACGCTTCTTCCCTGGCGGCAGGAAATGACCGTGAGAAGCGGTAGCCCAGGCCCGGCTCGCTCACGATGTAACGTGGCCTTGTCCTGTCGTCGCCGATCTTGCGCCGGACCCGCCGGACGTATTCCCAGAGGCTGCCCGGCGAGGCGGGCCTATCGTCCCAGAGCTGCTCCAGCAAGAGCCCGGTCGGCAGGACCCGGCCGGCGTTGCGTATCAGGAGCTGCAGGAGGCGCGCTTCCAGGGGCGTGAGACGGAACACGCCCTCCGGGGTGCGCACCTCTCGCTGGCGGAAATTCAGGTGCAGGCGATCATCTACGTGCAGGGTGGAGCTCACCGATAAGCGCGGGAGCCAGGTCCGGCGGAGAATGCGCCGGATGCGGGCCGCGACTTCTGCGTAGCTGGCCGGCTTCAGGATGTAGTCCTCCGCATATAGGTCGAGGGCTTTCAGCTTGGTATCCTCGTCGTCGAGAGCCGTCAGCACGACGACGGGCACGCCGCAGCATCGCTTGATGCGCTGGCACAGCTCCAGCCCGCCGATGGGTGGAAGCTCGATGTCCAGCACGATAAGGTCCGGGACCTCCTGCTGCACCTTGGCCAGGAGACAATGCGCATCAGCCGCCTCTTCCACCAGGAATCCTTCTTCTTCGAGGCGGCCGCGAAGGCGCTGGCGTTCCTGCTGGTCGTGGTCGGCGATCAACAATGAAGGTGACGAATCATCCACTGGCGGTACCCTGATGCGTCTTCGGGGCATCGAGCGAGGTATGTGGCGGCGGAATCAAGGGAGGCGCCTCGCGTGACTCTTCACTTCCTGTATAGCAAGAACTGTGCCAGCAGCCCGTGGGAACCGCGGTTGAGGCCGGTGTTGAGGGCGATATGATACGTTATGGGCGAACGCACGCTTCTTGGCAAAAGGAGGAGAGGATGAGCCTGGATGGCAAAGTGGCGCTGGTGACCGGTGCTGCAACGGGCATCGGCAGGGCTATCGCTATCGAGCTGGCCCGGCAGGGCGCCAGCGTCGTCGTGAACCACCTGGAGCAGCAAGGGGAGGCCGATGGCATAGTGAAGGAAATCGAGAGCAAGGGCGGAAAGGCCATCTCCTTAAGCGCCGATGTGACGAACTCCGGCGAAGTCAACTGTATGGTGGAGCAGGCTGTCGGACAGTTCGGGCGCATCGACGTGTTGGTGAACAACGCCGGGATCGAAATGCAGCACCCATTCCTGGAGAAACCCGAGGAGGAATGGGACCGGGTCATTGCTGTGGACCTCAAAGGCCCGTTTCTGTGCAGCCAGGCTGCCGCTCGGATGATGGCCCGGCGCGGCGCGGGCGGCACCATCATAAACATTTCCTCGGTGCACGAGGATATCCCGTTTCCGGGATATGCCGCCTATTGCGCAGCTAAGGGCGGCCTGCGAATGCTCTGCCGCGATCTGGCCCTCGAGCTTGCTCCCTACCACATCCGTATCGTCAACGTCGGGCCGGGGGCCATCGCCACGCCCATCAACCGGCAGACGCTGGAGGACCCGGACAAGAGGAAGGCGCTGGAGCGCGAGATTCCCCTCGGGTACATCGGCAAGCCGGAGGAAGTCGCCAAGCTGGTCGCTTACCTGGCATCGGATGATGCATCCTACATCACCGGCACAACCATCTTCATCGACGGCGGCCTGATGCGCAACACGGGCAGCCTGTAAGGCTCCAGCACCAATCAAGGGTCGATATCCAGGATCATCCGGCGGACATCCCTCCTCAAGTCCGAATTCGCCCGGACTGCGCCCCACGCGTATGTTGAGGCATACGTTGAGGTCATCCTAGTAGACTAGAAGTGAGAAGCAGAAATGGCCGATGCTGAGCGCGCAAT
Source organism: Chloroflexota bacterium (assembly GCA_023475235.1). Classification (GTDB taxonomy): domain Bacteria; phylum Chloroflexota; class UBA6077; order FW602-bin22; family JAMCWG01; genus JAMCWG01. The sequence goes on along the minus strand of JAMCWG010000088.1, from coordinate 12,994 downwards.
GGCTGTAGTGTGGTAGAGACGTGCGCGAGGAGGGCCTGGGTCGCAATGCCGGAGTTTCCAAGCTTCACTTTGAACATCCCCGTCCTGGGCAATACCTGGGCGCTGGGGGCAGCGTTCCAGATCCACCTGGTCATCGTGGCGTTCATCATGGGCATAGCCATCGTTGCACCGGTCGCGGAGTCGCTGGGCCAGCGGGACGGTGGAAGACATGAAGAGTGGGAATGGCTGGCCCGGCGTCTGGGCTCTACCATCGTCCGCTTCTTTGCCTTCGGCGCGACCTGGGCGGTGTTTTCGCTGGTGCTTGTCTATGGGCTATACCCGCGCCTCTTCGGCGTCCTAACCTCCATCTTCTTCTGGCCATTCATCATCGTCAGCGGCATCTGGCTGGTGATGACCGTAAGTTCGTACATGTACTACGAGACCTGGGACCGTCTGGCCCAGCATAAAGGCTGGCATATCGCTATCGGATGGGTCTTTGCCGGCTCGGCTTTCATATTCATCAGCCTCATCACCGGTCTGAGCTCGTACCAGCTAACGCCCATCACGCCGGCGCCGGGCCAGCTCCCGTACGCTAACGCCAGTTGGCCGACCGAAATCATCCACCGGCATATCGGTAACCTGTCCTACGCCGGCCTTCTTCTTGCCGGTTATTCGGCCCTGCGGGTGCTGTCTTCCCCCGCCGATTCCGTCGAGAGGGCACGCTTCGATTGGCTGGGGCATATGGGGCTGTTGCTGGGTGCAGGGCTGGCGGTCCTCCAGCCAATCGTCGGCTGGTTCTATTCCCGCCAGATCGAGCTGGCTTCCGCGGATGCCTATCAGCGGATGATGCTGGGCGAGAACGCGTGGATGTTCCTGGTGCAGATGTTCTTCATCGGTGTCGTCCTCTTCTCTGGAAACTACTATCTGGCGACGGCGATGAGGCGGGGCAATCCGGGCCCTGGGGTGCTGGACTGGGCCCGCAATTCGTTGTGGGCCATCGGCGTGCTGGCGCTGCTGGGCATCGTGCCCAAGGAATTGCCGCTCGGCCAGATGATGCCCTGGAAGTACATCAGCCTGCTCGGCATAGGGCTGTTGACCATCGTCAATCTGACGCTTTACCTGCGGGCAGAGGCAGACTTTGCCTGGGGCAGGGTCAGCCGGGGCTCGCAGGCGGCCCTGGTGGTGGTAGGTGTGGCGATTGTGGCTTTGATGGTGACGATGGGGGTGATCCGGGAGAGCGCTCGGGGCAGCGATCTTATCTACAAGCGAATGCCCGCGAGCCAGAGCCAGGAGATCCCGTCACCATAAGTAGCGTGTGGCAGGCAGGGAAGGCGCGATGCACTTTGAGGTGGCGACAGTCCTGGTAGTGGTGATAGGAAGCGGCATCCTGGCCTTCCTGCTGATGCCGTTGCTGATATTCCTGGTCCGGCTGCCATCGATCTGGCGGGCTGACAGGTGGGTCGGCGCGCTGGGGGTGAGCATGATAGTCCTGACCGGAGCGTTCTTCGTGCTGTTTTTGGTCGGTCTGGTAGCCCTCACCTTTTCGGGAGCAACAGCGAAATGAGAGGACAAGATTCTAGATCTTCGGACTACAGCCGCAGGGAATTCCTCTATCAGGCGGGAGTGTTCACCGTAGGTGGGGTCGTCAGCCTCCTCCTGGGGATTCCGTTGCTCGGCTTCGTGTTGAGCGCGCTGACGAAGTACTCGTCGGAGCAATGGGTGCAGGTATGCACCCTTGACCAGATCAACTGGGACACCCCCATCGAGTTCAAGGTTGTCTTCAAGGGCGAGAACGCTCCGCAGAGCTACCAGGATATTCAGGGCGTGTTCGTGATACGGCAGGACAGCAACATCCTGGCCTTCACTAATGTCTGCACCCATATGACCTGCTCGGTGCGCTGGCTCGACTGGCGACAGCAGATCCTGTGTCCCTGTCACGGCGGAATGTACGACCGCTGGGGTAACCTGATGGGAGGACCCCCGCCGAAGAGCCTCCCCCGCTACCTGACCCGGGTCGTGGGCAACGCCGTCTTCGTGGCCAATCGCTTTCAGGAGGGGTGAGCTGCGTTGTTCTGGATCATCGATGGAATATATGAATGGATTGACAGGCGGCTGCCCGTCAGCGCTGTTCTCTATCGAGTCCTGCGGGACCCGGTGCCGGAGAGGGGTAGCTGGTGGTATACCCTGGGCGCGGCCATCTTTCTGCTGTTGATAATTCAGGTCGTAACCGGCATTTTCCTTCTGCTTTACTACGTCCCTTCCTGGGAAGGCGCTCTGGACAGCATCATCTACATTCAGCAGCAGGTCTTTCTCGGCTGGCTGGTGCGGGGCATCCACTACTGGAACATGGTGATGTTGATCATCCTCATCGGCGCTCATATGAGCCGGACCTTCATCTCCGCTGCCTTCAAGTCGCCGCGAGAGCTGACCTGGCTGCTGGGGGTGACCTTGCTCCTGTTGATGGTGGCCACCGCCTTCACCGGCAGCCTCCTCCGCTGGGACCAGTCCGGCTATTTCGACACGGTCGTGGGCATAAAGATCGCGAGCTGGACGCCGCTGATCGGGCCGTGGCTGGCCCAGCTCTGGCGGGGGAGCGATGTGATCGGGCCGGCCACGCTCACCCGGAACTTTGCCCTTCACGTGTGGATACTGCCGGCGGGGTTGCTCTTGATCGCCGTCGTGCACATCGGTCTGCTGGTGATTCAAGGGCAGTTCGGCTCGTGGGTCAACTACGAGCCGGAGCCGCCGGGGTCGCCGCCGTTCACCGAGGACGAGATAGCTTCGAGAAAGAAGCTAGAGGAGGAGGTGCTCGACCCACGCAGCTCGAAGGTCAACCTTCCGGCTCGCACGACCTGGTTCTATCCATTCCATATATACAAGGAAGCGGTGGTGACGCTGGTGCTGTTCGTCCTGGTACTGGTGACGACGGTGCTGTTTCCGGCGCCCATAGACGAGCCGGTAGACCCGACCACTACCACGTACTCTCCCTCGTCCATGTGGTTCCTGCTCTTCGAAGACCAGTTGCTGCTCCTGTTCCCCGGGTCCTGGCTCGTGCCCATCGCCGCCACCATCGCCCCCGGCATTGTCATCACGCTCCTCTTCCTGCTGCCCTGGCTGGAGCGCAGCCCGGACATCAAGCCAAGCCTCCGGCCGCAGGCCGTCGCCTTCTATGCGGTGATCGTCGGCGCCATACTAGTCCTGTCCCTGCTGGCCGCTTCGAGGGTCTACAACTATGATTTCATCAACAGCCGCCCGTAGGGTCGGCGGTCGCCGTCCGGTGGCCAGCCCCCGCCGGCACACACAAGGGCCTTGAGTGCTATGGAGCCGAGCCTGGTACCCGACCTGGTGCGCCGCCTGTCGATGGCCTTGCTGATGCTGTTTCACTTGCAGTTCGCTGCTTTCATCATCGGCGTCTTCGGCCTGGCCGTGGTGATGGAGTTCCTGGGCCTGTTGAGTCCCGCGCGGCCCTATTTCGACCGCCTCGCCCATGGCCTGGCGCGGACCTCCGTGATCCTGTACAGCACGGGGGCCGTCCTGGCCATTATCTTCATGCTGGTAATCACGCTGTTCTGGCCTACCTTTTGGTATATCGTGATCCGGATTGCCTTCTGGCCTATGGTCTTGGAAGCCATCGCTTTTGTGCTGACCATCCTCTACCTGTTTCCCTGGTACTACACCTGGGACAGGCTGGCCGGCTTCAAAGGCGCACACCTTGCGATGGGCGTGGCTCTCGTAGCCGTGGTGAATGCGCAGCAGGCTATGATCGACGTGATGGCCGGCTACATGCTGACGCCTACGCCGCCGACGGACCTGCTGCGGGTGTTTTTCAACGCTTCGACGCTGCCCCTGGATATGCATCGCGTCGTGGGCGATGTCTCGTTTGCCGGCTTTGTCGTCGGCGGCTATGCTGCCCTGCGGGCGTTAAGGAGCCGCGACGAGGAACGGCGCCGGTACTATGACTGGATGGGCAATGCCGGCCTCATCGCCGGGCTGGGCTTTCTCTTTCTGCAGCCGGCCATCGGGCTCGCCTATGTGGAGGAGATCCGCGCTAACTCTCCCGGAGCCTTCACCGCAATGATGCGAGGTCGGCTCTCGTGGACTTTCCTGGTGCAGGTGTCCTTCCTCAGCGCCCTCTTCTTCCTCAGCGCTCTCTATATGGCGCTGCAAGTGCGAAAGAGCGGGGAGCGCGGCGTTCGGATGCTGACGGTGCTGCTGGTTGTGGTCGGGCTGTCGGGCCTGCTCCTGATGCAGCCTTACGTGGTTGGACCCAGCCAGGGCTACCAATGGATCAATGGGATTAACCCTATCGGTACGATGCAGCCCTGGAAGTACATCGCTTTCGGGGGAATGACGCTCGGAGCTTTGGGCGCCCTCTATGCCTATATGGGCTCGCTTCGTCACGGCCTGCGCTGGGGCCATTTGGGCCCGGCCGGCCGGGGGGCGCAATATATCCTCCTGATGCTGGCCGTCGTCGGGAGCTTGATGATGCTGACGATGGGCTTCATTCGTGAGAACAGCCGGCAGCCCTTCTTGATTTACTACGAGCTCCGCTGGGACCAGCCCGAGTCGTACCCGACGCTTCAGCCGACGCCAACTTCTCAGGGGCAGGGATCATCCGGCCAGGCGGCTCGATGAAGCATACATACCTATAACATACCCATGTTTTACCTACAAAGAGGGATATTAACAGGAAAGTACGAATAGAATTGAATCACAGGGGTGTATGGAAATATAGAAAAGGAGGTGCAATATGAACTAGGACGCGTGCCGGGGGCGACCGGACCGCTCTGCTACGCCGGTCCGCAACTGGCCAGCCCACAGCAGGGCCGGCCGCTGTGAAGCGGAGGTGAAGGGCGGTGCAAATAGCGGGCTACGACGTGCTTTCGAGGACAAGTTTGCGATGAGGCATTATGCGCAATCAAAGTCAGGTCTTGTCCTGGCCGGATTATTCTTGAATGACAAACTAATCAGGAGGGACTGAAATGGACGTTCGTCAAACTCCGGAGAGCCTGCCGACGGAAATTCACCTGAGCCCGATCGCTCCGCCGTCGATCCTGGGGCTTTACGGCTTCGCCGGCGCGACGTTCATCGTCGCAGCCAATTTGGCGGGCTGGTACGGAACGCCGCTGACCGGGGATTTCCTGTTCCCGTTTGCAGCTATGTTCGGTGGTCTGGCGCAGTTCTTGGCCGGCATGTGGTCGTTCAGGGCCCGTGATGCCATCGCATCGGCGATGCACGGTATGTGGGGCTCGTTCTGGATGGGCTACGGCATACTCTGGCTGCTTGTCGCCATCGGCATTCTCACCCCGCCAACTCCCTTCGTCGCCCTTGGCTACTGGTTTATCCCGCTGGCCATCTTCACCGCGACCGGAGCTTGGGCGGCAGCCGCGGGCGTTGACTGGGCTTTGTTCTTCGTGCTGGGGTTCCTTGCTCTAGGGTCTGCTCTGATGGCTGTTGGGCAAATCTTCGGCAGCGCTCCGTGGGTAACCGGGGCTGGCTATGCCTTCATCATCTCCGCCATACTCGCCTGGTATACCGGCACTGCCCTGATGATGCGATCGGCAACCGGCCGTAAGGTCTTGCCCGTGGGCGAGGTCAAGGCGGCGCCGGCGGTCTCTGTTGGCATCGGCGAGCCCGGCGTGATGCACGGCCAGTAGAATTGCCAGGATCCAGCCGCGCGGCAGATTCTTTGAACCAACGAAGTCCACTGTGCGGGGTTTCCCGATCCCGCACAGTGGACGTCCGATGCCACAGAAGAGGCACGTTACAAGCGGAAGGAGGGCGGATCGGTGCACAAACAACGGATAGCATTGGTCCTGATGGTTATCGCCCTGGCCACGCTGCCTGCGTGCCTCACCGCATCCCTGGAATCGTTGGGAGAGGGACGTCCTCCCGGCTTCATCAGCGGCAATATCCCCGACAACTATCGCGGTCTGTCTGAGCCATTCAGCTTGGAGGACCAGGCGGCGCGCCTGGCGGGTGAGCGCTTCTACTTTGTGGGCGAGCTGAGCTGTGGCGCTTGTCACGGAGGCAGCGGCCGGGGCGATGGTCCCAGATCGCCGTACCTTGATTTCGGCCCGGCCGATTTTGCCGCTCCAGCAATGATCAGGGCCTTTCGCCAAAACCAGGACTACGTGTTCTGGTGGGTCAGCGAGGGCGTAGCTCAGAGTAGTATGCCCCAGTTCAAAGAGACGATGAGCGAGACCGAGCGCTGGGAAGTAATAGTCTATGCCTGGTCCCTGGGCGAGCAGGCCGCGGCGACGGCCCTCCAGCCGGGCACGGAGCGACGTGCGCAGCTATACCGCTCGCCATCCCAGCCTGCCAACAGAGATGCTCGAGGGAAATGATGCGCTACTCGCAGATGACCCTTCAGCAGAGACAGCAGTTGCTGGAAGACCCCCAAAACTACCCGCTGCGCGTTGACTTTTTTGGCAAGACCGGCCTGCTCAGCGTCGAAGGGGTAGCACTGCTGATATGCCACGGGGTGGATTTCAGCCTGGACGATGCTCAGGCGAATGGGATTCTTCTTAGAGAAACGAGCATGGCGGCGCCAACTTCCATTTCTGAAGAAGAACCGTATCATCTGGCGGGGATGAGCATCCTTCCGCCCCCCTCGCCACGAGACGTTGCCGATCTCTGGACCGGCGTGATGATGATAACCGCTGCAATCGCCACTGCATTCTACTTTCTCTCGCGATTTATCTGCCGCTTTCAGCCCGGCGCCATCAGGCAATACGGCGATCTGGCTGGCGCTCCTCCCTTGGAGAGGGGCGCTGCACGGAAGAAGAAAGGGGAAAGCATGGTGGGGCGTGCCCGCCGGCTGCTGCCGGAACTGAGGTTCTTCTTGGCCATACTGCAAGAGGCCGGCCAACAGATGCGAGAGATCGAAAGACGTGAGGCGGAAAGGAAGCAACATCAATCTCTGATATATCGCCCGCCTGTCCGGTGAACGACCAAAGGATGAACAGGAGGATGTTTCGTGGAATCTAAGAGAGGCCGATTGAGAGGCCTTATGGACTCGGTTGCCAACTGGCCCGCTGTGCGGGAGATTGCCAGCCTGGGGATGGGCCCGGAGGCGATCAGCGAGCATACTCGTCGCTGGCAGGCGCGCATTCTGGACGCCGACGAGAAAGTGGTGAGCGTCTGTCCGTACTGCGCAGTGGGATGCAGCCAGCTCATCTATGTTAAGAATGGGTCGATCATCGACATCGAGGGTAACCCCAGCTCACCCATCAACCAGGGCACCCTCTGCCCGAAGGGCGCCGCGACGTTCGAGCTGCTGAGCAACCCCAACCGCTTGACGACCGTGAAGTATCGCGCGCCTTACAGCGACCACTGGGAGGATAGGCCCCTGGATTGGGCGATGGAGCGCGTTGCCCATCTCATAAAGGAGACCCGTGACCAGAACTGGGAGGAGAAGAACGAGAAGGAGGAGGCGGTCAGGCATACGACCGCCATAGCGTCCCTGGGTGGCGCCACGCTGGACAACGAAGAGAACTACTTGATGAAGAAGCTCTTCACCGGCGGGCTGGGGATGGTCTGGATCGAGAACCAGGCCCGTATCTGACACAGCTCCTCGGTGCCCGGTCTGGGCGCCTCTTTCGGCCGGGGAGCGGCTACCACTGCCCAGTGGGACCTCGCCAACAGCGACTGTGTCCTGATCATGGGCTCGGATATGGCCGAGTGCCACCCTGTGGCCTTCCGTTTTGTGACGGAGGCCCGCCGCCGCGGGGCCACGGTCATCCATGTGGACCCTCGCTACACCCGCACGTCGGCAATGTCGGACATACACGTGCCGATACGCGCCGGCACGGACATAGCTTTTCTCGGCGGGATGATCAACTACGTCCTCGAGCACAACCTCTGGTTCAAAGACTACGTGGTGAATTACACGAATGCCTCGCACCTGGTCCGCGACGACTTCCAGGATGCCGAGGACCTTGAGGGGGTTTTCTCGGGGCTCGATCGCGACCAACGACAGTACAAGTTTGCCTCATGGCAGTACAAGGGCCACCCGGTGATGCCGGCCCTGGCCGAGCACTACGTACAGAGCTCCGAGCCCTTCACCCAGCACGTCGGCAGGCTGGCCGCATGCGTATCGCCGGAGGAATGCGATCCCGCGCTTCAGAATCCCAGGTGCGTGTTCCAGGTCCTGAAGCGGCACTTCGCTCGTTATACCCCGCAGATGGTATCGGAGATATGTGGCTGCTCGCAGGAGCAGTTCCTGCAGGTTGCCTCCGCGATGGCAAGGTGCTCCGGCCGGGACCGGACCAGTGCCGTATGCTACGCCGTCGCCTGGACCCAGCACACGGTCGGCACCCAGATGATCCGGGCGGCCTCCATACTTCAGCTTCTCCTGGGCAACGTGGGGCGCCCCGGCGGCGGCGTCATGGCCCTGCGCGGCCATGCCACCATTCAGGGATCGACCGACATCCCCACACTGTACAACCTGCTGCCCGGCTACCTCGCAATGCCCAGCGTCAGAGACCCGCACGGGACATTGAAGGAGTACCTGGAAGCCGAAACCCCGCCCAGCGGCTGGTGGAGCAACTTGCCCAAGTACTTTGTCAGCCTTCTGAAGGCGTGGTACGGGGATGCCGCCACGCGGGAGAACGATTTCGCATTCCACTACATCCCGCTCATCGACGACGATTACTCTCAGGAGCCGATGATGCTGGCCATCCACGACGGCAAGATAAAAGGCTTTATGGTCCTGGGGCAGAACCCCGCCGTCGGAGGGCATAACGCGGGCCTGGTCCGCCGCGGGCTGGCCCAGCTCGACTGGATGGTAGTGCGCGATGCCTACGAGACGGAGACGGCCTCGTTCTGGTACGCTTCGCCCGAGGTGCAGAGCGGCGATCTTGATCCGAAGAAGATCAAGACCGAGATCTTCTTCTTCCCGGCTGCCCTGGTCGGGGAGAAGCCGGGAAGCTTCACGAACACGCAGCGCCTCGTTCAGTGGCACGACAAGGCCGTCGAGCCGCCGGGTGACGCCCGCTCCGAGTCCTGGTTTGTGTTCCATCTCGGCCGTCGCCTGCGTGAGCTGTACCGGGACAGCCAGGACCCCAAGGACAGGCCGCTTCTCGATCTCACCTGGGACTACCCGACCACCGGGACGTACGAAGAGCCGGATGTCGAGTACATCCTGCGGGAGGTCAACGGCTATACCTGGTCCCCGGACTGGAAGGACCGCCAACTGGTCAAAAGCTACAACGAGCTGAGGGATGATGGCTCCACCGCCAGCGGGTGCTGGCTGTACACCGGCATCTATCCGGCGGAAGGCCGCAACCTCGCCCGCAACCGCACGCCGGACCCCGACTGGAACCCGGGCACGCACCTCGGATGGGGCTTCGCCTGGCCGTCGAACCGGCGCATTATGTACAATCGGTGCTCGGCCGATCCGGAGGGACGTCCGTGGTCCGAGCGGAAGCGGTACGTCTGGTGGGACGAGGAGCGAAAGCACTGGGTCGGCTACGATGTGCCCGATTTCGAGCTTACGAAAGATCCCAACTACCAGCCTTCGGCGGATTCCACGGGAATGGATGCCCTTTCCGGCACCTCGCCATTCATTATGATGGCCGATGGGAAGGGCTGGCTCTTCGCCGCGGCTGGGCTGAAAGATGGGCCGTTGCCGACCCACTACGAGCCGCTGGAATCGCCGGTGGTCAACAAGCTGTATCCCAAGCAGCAGAGCAACCCCGTCGCGGGGATCTTCCCGCGGCCGGACAACCGCTACCATAAGGTAGCCGATCCCGACTTCCCCTATGTCATCACGACCTATCGGCTGACGGAGCATCACACCGGAGGCATAATGAGCCGCTGGTTGCCCTGGCTGGCGGAGCTACAGCCGGAGGGGTTCATCGAGATTTCTCCGGAGCTGGCCGCCGAAAAGGGCATCAAGAATGGCGATTGGGTGACGGTGTGGACAGCGCGCGGCGAGGTCGAGACGCGGGCACTGGTGACTAACCGGATAGCGCCCCTCAGACTGAACGGGCAGGTGGTCCATCAGGTGGGCATGCCCTGGCATTTTGGCTACCAGGGCATCGCCAGGGGCGACATCGCTAATAACCTTTCTCACATATCGGAGGACCCGAACAGCAGGATCCACGAGGGGAAGGCTTTCACCTGCAACTTGAGGCGCGGACGAAAGGGGGAATACCGATGAGCGTGCAGATGCGGCGCGTGGCCAGCGAGGAGCCGGCAGGGCCGGCCTACAGCACTTCCGCACCAGAGACGAAGGGCGAAGCGGTGCTTACCGCGGGCGTGAAAATAGAGCCGGGCACCGACTACGGGTTCTTCACGGACTCGACGGTGTGCATCGGGTGCAAGGCCTGCGAAGCGGCATGCAAGCAGTGGAACCAGTTGCCTATGGACCATCTGGGCCTCACGGAGACCAGCTACGACAACACCGGGGAGCTGGAAGCCACGACCTGGCGGCACGTCGATTTCATCGAGGAGTTCCCCAGCCACGACGGAGGCAACGGTGGCGGTCGAAACCGCTGGCTGCTGCTGAGCGATGTGTGCAAGCATTGCGAGAACGCCGGCTGTTTGGAGGCCTGTCCCACGGGGGCCATCGTCCGCACCGAGTTTGGGTCGGTGCTCATCCAGCAAGACATCTGCAACGGGTGCAAGTACTGCGTGCCGAGCTGCCCCTTCGGCGTGATCACGGTTGCGAAGGAGCAGGATGGCATCGCCCACAAGTGCACCCTCTGCTACGATCGACTGAAGGCCGGGCTGGAGCCGGCATGTGCCAAAGCCTGCCCCACCGATTCCATTCAGTTTGGTCCCGTGATCGAGCTGCGGGAGCGGGCAGAGGACCGGCTGCGGCAAGTGCGCCAGCGGGGACAGAGCGATGCCTATCTGTATGGGGTGCCGGGAGGACCGGGGGCCACGGGCGGCGTCGGCAGCCTCAACTGCTTCTTCCTGCTAACGGAGCGGCCCGAGGCGTACAACCTGCCCGCAGAGCCGGAGTTACCGTCGCGGCGGGTTCTCCCGGCAACTTTGACTACCGTGGGTGCGGCCCTCTTCGCCGGACTGGCCACCGCGTTCTCCATATACAGGGCGGCGCATGACCGGCGGTCGGTGGAAGGAGAACGAAGATGAGCACTGGACTGGAGCAACTGGGTAAGGCACTGGAGCTGAGGCGAGGGGGCGGGCCGGGCACCTACTACCGCTACCCTGCCCTCAAGCGCCCGGAATGGACGTGGGAGGTATTCCTGTACTTCTTCACCGGAGGCCTGGCGGCCGGCTCCTACCTGATTGCAACGCTGGCCGATCTTTTCGGCCGAGCCGAGGATAGGGCTGTGTCTCGGGTTGGCCGCTACGTAGCCCTGGGATCCGTCATCGTGGCGCCGCTCCTCCTCATCGCGGACCTCGGCCGGCGGGAGCGTTTTCTCAACATGCTGCGCATCGTGAAATCGCGCTCGCCGATGTCGATGGGGACCTGGGGCCTCGCTGGGCTTGGGGTGTTCGCCGGGCTGGGGGTCTTGCGGCAGGCCTTCGAGGACGGGTTGATTCCACGCCGCTCGTTCCTGGCGCGTCCGTTCTCGTGGGTGCCGCTTCCTGTCTCCGGCGTGCTGGGCAGCCTGTTTGGCTTCTTCGTCGGCAGCTACACCGGCGCTCTCCTCAGCTTCACCAACGTTCCCCTCTGGGCCAAGAACAACCTGCTGCAGGGGCCGTCCTTCCTGTATTCTGCGCTGACATCGGGGCTATCGGCCATTTCTCTCGTGCTCGCGGCCAGGGGAGGCACCCCGCGGCAGACGGACATCTGGATGAACCAGGCGGAGGATGTGAGCTCGCTTGGCGAGGCCGGCATGATGCTTGGCAGCGTGCTCACGCTGGGGTCGCTGGCGCGGCCGATCCTGTCCGGCCGGTATGCGGCTCCTTTCTGGCTGGGCGCGTTCGGTCTCGGCGTGGTCGCCCCGCTGGCCCTGCGACACAGCGGCCCGCGAGGCACGGAAGACGGAGCAAGGTACCGCCAGGCCGCCGCGGCCATATCTGCACTGGCGGGTGGACTCATCTATCGGTGGGTGACGGTGAAGGCCGGGCAGGAGTCAGCGGATGACTCCTCAGCGTACTTCACCTTCACTGGCGATGGACGCGGCAGGCGATAGAAGAGCGAGGTGAAACGTGCCGGAGAAAAAGGGGAGTGAAATCCACGAGGCCAGGGGAATTGTGGTCTTGACGCAGGAAGACCGCTTTCGTCTGCAAACGGATGAAGGGCGTTCTCTGCTGCTCATCCTCAACGATAAAGCAGGGCCATCGCCGGAAGACATGGAATCGCTGACGCGGTCCAGGCAAAGGGTGCGCGTGCTATATCGGGGCGAGCCGGACGCGGGGGCGGTGGCCCTGCAGGTAAAAGCCGCCTGACTTAATGGTAGCGCGAATGCCGGATTCCTGAAACCCGGCCCTACGGGCTGGAGGCGATGAGCTCGACGCGATGTGGCCGGGCGGGACCGTACCATTGGCGCGACCAGGACCTCGAAGGACCGGGGCACCCTCCAACCCGTGGCGAAGGGCCCCGGTCCTTCACGTCCCCTGCGTGGTGCGGCTATTCCAGCAGGTGAGAAGCCCGGTGTGAATCAGCCCTCCGACGCAGACCGGGTATGGGCGGCTCGGCGTTCAGCACGCCCCGCGCGCCGAGAGGTCTCGGCATCCAGGCTATGCTTGCCTGCGAGAGCCCAGTCCCATTATGAGCGTGATGACGAAGATGACGAGGAAGATAAAAAACAGTATCTTGGCGATGTCCGCGGCGGCCGAGGCGATGAGGCCGAATCCGAAGATGGCGGCGATGAGGGCGATGATCAGAAACAGAATGGCTAGCTGGAGCATAGCAGTCCCTCCGCTGGTAGACAGCCCAATAGTCCTAGATTCATAATACGAGCAACGCCTATGCCCGACGTCGTGACGTGAGTTGAGACGGAGATTGGTGTATCCTGAGATGGTAATTCTAGCAAGGGGTATACCGTGGCAAAGGTTCTTAAACTATCGGATATTCAGAAATTCGCCGATCAAC
>JAMCWG010000176.1:2030-4061 GCA_023475235.1 Chloroflexota bacterium | reverse complement strand
GACTATGCTCTTGCCGTGCTCTTCGGAGAGGCTCACCAGCCTGGCCCCCGGAATGCCTTTCACCTCCGGATAGCCGAATTCATAGGTGACGGCCTTCATGCCGGTGTCGGTGATAGCGGTCTGAGGGGTCGGGCGGCTGATCACGGTGCAGAGCACGGTCAGAGCATAGTCGAACTCAGGGTTGATCGTCTTGTACTTCGTGTCCATCGTCGCGTACGAGCCGGCCTGCACCTCGGTGACCCCGGCCACCTGCCCGCTGATATCGTAAGTGCCCGTGCCGACGCCGCTGACGATCTTCACCGGCAGCCCGTCCGCCTCCACCATCGCCTTGGTATCCAGCATCTTCTTCATTGCGCCCTGGCCGGCCCGCTCCCGCTCGGCCCGGTCCGCGATGTGCACGGCGAAGCCCTCGTAGCCCATCAGTCCGTCGAAGCGCAGGCCACTGGCGGCAGCCACCTGGCGACAGAGCCCGATGGCTGGCTCGCCGGGAGCCACCCCGCAACGGTTGGTGCCCACGTTGACCTCCACCAGCACGCCCAGCATGGTGCCAGCCGCCCGGGCTGCGGCGGATAGCTCGGCGATGTTGCCGGGATTGTCCACGGCCACAATCATGTTGGCCTGCCTGGCCAGGCTCATGAGGCGGGCGATCTTGGCCTTGCCCACCACCTGGTTGGCGATAAGGATATCCCGGATGCCGCCCGCTACCAGGGCCTCGGCCTCGCCCACTTTGGCGCACGTGATGCCGATGGCGCCGCGCGCCAGTTGCATGCGGGCAATAGCCGGAGACTTGACCGTCTTGAAGTGCGGTCGCAGCTTGGTCGGGCCCACGGCGAAGAAGGCTGCCATCTTGTCCAGGTTGCCTTCCAGGGCGCCCAGGTCCAACAGCAGTGCTGGCGTATCTATGTCGGCAACGGCCGCGCCGGGTAGTGGCTCATACTCGATCACCGCTATTCTCCCTCATCTCAGTTTCGGCGATTATACACCGGTCGGGACGCCCCTCCAAGATGGCAGAAGGAAGAACCGAGTACTTGACAGAAGTCAGTTGTGAGGTATAGTAGGTAATGTCAGCAAGCTTGATTCCGGTCAAGCTTGGGAATACAATAATACTGCATTTGCGATATAGACTTTATGTAGAGCCGTCTGTTGGTGGAAAGGCGCAGAGGAAGAGCGTATGAGTAAGATTCGGGTGCTGCTGGCCGACGATCACGCCGTTGTGCGGGAGGGCACCCGCCAGCTCCTGGAGCGGGAACCCGACCTGGAGGTGGCCGGCGAGGCGGCCGATGGGCTGGAGGCAGTGGAGCTGGCGAAGAGGGTCCGTCCCGATGTGGCCATCATCGACATTGCTATGCCGAATATGAATGGGATCGAAGCCACCAAGCATATCAAGACGGACAATCCGGCCACGGCCGTCCTCATCCTCACGGCATACGACGACGACCAGTACATCTTTGCCCTGCTGGAGGCGGGCGCGGCCGGCTACCTGCTGAAGAACGTCCACGGCCGCGAGCTTATCGACGCCGTGCGCGCCGTGCATGGAGGGGAATCCGTGCTGCACCCGCGCGTCGCGCGCAAGGTGCTTGATCGCTTCGCCACCGCCAAAGGGAAGGCGAAGCTGGCGACTACCCCCGAGCAATTGAGCGACCGCGAGATGGAGGTGCTGCGGCTGGCGGCGCGTGGGCTCAGCAACAAAGACATCGCCCGCGAATTGGTGCTGAGCGTGCGGACCGTGCAGGCCCACCTGGGCAACATCTTCAATAAGATGGGGGTCGGCTCCCGCACGGAAGCGGTCATCTATGGCCTGAAGGAGGGATGGCTCACGCTGGACGACGTGGCCTAGGCGAGCCGCGCATCGGCGTCGAGCGAGCGGCGATGGAGAAGTCATTTCATCTGCATGAAGACCCTCCGATAGATTCCCCGGCCCAGACGAGGGCCGGTCATTCATTCAGTCTGCGCAGCCCGCATGTGTGGCTCGTGATAGGCATGCTCCTGTTCTGCGCCATCACCCAGTACGGGTATCTGCTGCCGGGCCAG
>JAMCWG010000176.1:0-2020 GCA_023475235.1 Chloroflexota bacterium | reverse complement strand
TTCGCCAGCTCCACTGCCTCCAGCCGCATCCTGTTCCTGCTTCCCATCGCTTACGCCGGCTTCGCCTTCGGCCGGGCCGGCGGCATCTCCGCATCCATCGCTTCCATCCTCATAATGGTGCCCGGCGTGCTGATATCGCCGGCGCGCGCCGACGCCGCGATGGAAGTGACGGCGGTCATTCTGGTGGGCGGGCTGATCGGCATTTGGTTCGAGGCCCAGGAACGGGAGAAGACGCACCACCAGCAGGCTCACGTCAAGCTGGAGGCGGCGCAGGAGAGATATCAGTACCTTGTGCAGCAGTTGCGGGAGAACCAGAGCCATCTGGCCGCCTTGAACTCCATCTCCGAGATTTCCACCCAGTCTCTGGAGCTGACGTATATCCTGAACAACGTCATGGACAAGATCCTGGAAGTGATGGACCTGGATGTTGGGTGGATATACCTGCTGGACCGGCGAGCGGGCGTCCTGGACCTGGCCGTGACCCGCGGCCTGGTGCCGCGCGTGGTGGCCGGCATGGACCGCATCGCCTTAGGGGAAGGCTTCAACGGGCGGGTGGCCGAATCCGGGCAGCCTCTCCTGGTCAACAACGTATCCGACGATCCCCGCCTGACCCGCGCGGTGGTGCGGGAGGAGCGCCTGCACACCCAACTGGTGGTTCCTTTGCAGTCGAAGGGCTTCGTCCTCGGCACGCTCGGGGTGGCCTCGCGCGGCGTGCGGCAGCTTGCTCAGAGCGAGATGGACCTGCTCTCGGCCATCGGCAACCAGATCGGCGTGGCAGTCGAGAATGCCCGCCTTTACCAGGAGCAACGGGCGATCGCCGAGCAACTGCAGGCCTCCGAGGAAAGCCTGCGCTTGCTCTTCGAGAATGCTAACGACGCTATCTTCGTGCGAGACCAGGGCGGAAGGATTACCAACGCCAACGAAGCTGCGGCTAGCCTGACCGGCCGGCGTCGACAGGAGCTGGTGGGGGCTCAGATGGCCGATTTCCTGACGCGCGAAAGCGTCGAGGCGTTGGCGAATGTGCAGGCCAAGCTTCAGGCGGGGGAGCCCTTCCATCAGCCGCTCGAGCTCACGCTGGTGCGCGCCGACGGCAAGGAAGTCCCCATCGAGGCGACCGCCAGCGCCTTGAGCCAGGGGGACCAGCCGGTCGGCTTCCAGTACATCGCCCGCGACGTGACCCAGCAGCGCCAGCTACAGGAGACGATGCGCTTCTACGCCCGGCAGGTGACCCAGGCCCAGGAGGAAGAACGCAAGCGGGTGGCCCGCGAGCTGCACGACGATACCGCCCAGGAGCTGGTCGCCCTCTCCCGCCGGATCGACGACACGGTCTGGTCCGACGGCCAGCTCTCGACGGAGACGATGAAGCGGCTGGAAGAGCTGCGGACGATGACCGACAAGATCCTCGACGGAGTGCGGCGGTTCAGCCGCGACCTCCGGCCATCGATCCTGGACGACCTGGGGCTGTTGCCGGCCCTGGAGTGGCTGACCACCGACTTGAGCCGGCAGAGCGGCATCGAGGCAGACCTGAAGGTGGTGAACGAGCCGCGCCGCCTGCCGCCGGAAACCGAGCTGGTCCTCTTCCGCATCATCCAGGAGGCCCTGAGCAACGTCCGCAAGCATTCTGGCGCCACCCGCGTCGAGATGACTGTCGAGTTCGGCGAAAGCCGGGTCCGGATGATGGTGCGCGACAATGGCCGGGGCTTCGATCCCCAGAAGGTGGTGATGGGCGATCTGGTGAGCACCGGCAAGCTGGGCCTCATCGGGATGAACGAGCGCGCCCAGTTGCTGGGCGGCACGGCCGTCGTGGAATCGCAGCCTGGCCAGGGCACGACCGTCACCGTCGAGGTGGCGGTGTAGTGCCGGCTGCACACTGGTAGTTGTCTAACCCTCATCCCCATCCCTCGCCCTCGTCCAGGCGAGTCGCCTCTGGCGACAGGCGAGTCGCCTCTGGCGACTTCTCCCAAAGGGAGAAGGGGGTAATCTTGCCCGTTCCAAAGGGCGAAAGAGGCAATTATTCCCT
>JAMCWG010000137.1 GCA_023475235.1 Chloroflexota bacterium | reverse complement strand
GTGGTGAAGGCTTCAAGCTGATAAGGGTCGGTGTAGATCACGAAACGTCCGGTTATCACGAAAGTATCCTGCCCACGCCACGCGATGTTTTGCACCATCTTGCTTACGTCGGTCCCCTGCGGGCTCGCCGGAGCGGCCGGCGTCGGCGCCAGGGAAGACGCAGCCGTAGCCGCCTTCGGGGGCGCGGTAGGAGAGACGGTTGGTCCAGGTGATGCCTGGCTGGGTGCGGCCGCGGTGGCCACCGGCGCCTTTGTAGGCACTGCGGTGGGAGCGGCCGGCCCACAGGCCGCGAGCAGGGCCAGCATCATCGACAGGCCAGCAACAGAAGCCTGTATACTCTTCACACTTTCCCCCTGCGCATCGCGTAGCGCTCAGAGTATAGCAACGGCGCGCTCGTCGGACAATACGGCAAGTGGGTGCAGGTCCACCTTCAGGAACGGCGAGGCGATGCAGTTCACGGCCAGGCCGTGCTCCCTCACCAGCAGCAACGCTCGCTCGACCTCAGCGTCCGGCAGGTCGGCAATGTTCCTGCCCCACAGGCTGCGCAGCTCCACGGTTTCAGCGCCGAGAGCGCGCTCTGTCTTTAGGGCGTGCTCAAAGTCCTGGCTGATCTCGTCTGTGATAACGCCGAGCTTAAGTGGCATAAGGGTCCGCCCCCTCTGACGGCCTCTCCGCCGGCAAGGCCTTCAATCGCTCTACAAGGCGCTCCACGGCCAGCGCGGAATTCGCCGCCAACGCCTCGATATCGCCCGGCGCAGGCGCATCGACGTGCATCCCGGCGACCACCACCGCCACCTGGTCCAGCCCCCGCGCTATATCCTCGGCGCAGGCCTTGGCCAGGGCATCTTCTTTGTGGCCGGTGATCGTGATGACGGAAGATGAGGCGCTGCGCTGTGCCCCGTCGCGCAGGCTGGGACGGGGTATGCCGATGCCTACCGCCCCGACGTGGGACCGATCACCGCCGAGCAGGGTCACGACCAGCCCGTCGTCAGCGAGGATAGCCGTCGCCTGCACCCGCCGATGCCCGCGCCCGACTGTCACCGTGACGATCCGTCGCTCCCCTGCCGTTCGCGCCATAGGGCCATTCTCGCGCCAGCGAATCTGCCGGTCAACACGACTGGGAACGACCTAGCGTCCCGTGAACTTCGGCGACCGCTTCTCCTTGAAGGCCAGGACACCCTCCTCACGGTCGCTGGTGTGCCTGGACATCTCCTGGGCGACCCCCTGGAAGACGTAAGCCTCCTCCGGCGAAGCGTCCCAGCCGCGATAGACGGCCGCCTTGCTCAGCCCGATGATGGCCGTCGGCCCGTTGGCCAGCTTCACAGCAAACTCAGTGGTGAAGGCTTCAAGCTGATCCAGCGGCACCACCCGCGTGGCCAGGCCCAGCCGCAGAGCTTCCGGGGCATCCACCGGCTCCGCCAGCAGGGTCATCTCGATTGCCTTCCCGATGCCGACGTACTGCTGGAGGAGGTTGGTGCCGGTGCCCATCCCCCGCTTCAGGAACGGCGTGCAGAAAATGGCATTGTCGGCGGCGATGCGGAAGTCGGCCCCCATCGCCAGATTGAAGCCGGCACCGTAGGCGTGCCCCTGCACCATAGCGATGACCGGCTTCTCGATCTGGCGCATCTTGTAGACGATGCTGGTCCAGCGGCCAGGGCCATACGCGTAATGCTGCACGCGGTCGGTGGACATCTGCCGCTCTTCCTCGGCGGTGATCTCGCGGCCTATCTCGTCGCCGGCGCAGAAGGAGCGGCCCGCACCTCGCAGCACGATGGCCCGCACCTCGGGGTCCCACTCGCACTCCTGCAGGGCGTCAAGAATCTCCTCTCCGGTCTTGCGATTGAGGGCATTGAGGATATGGGGCCGGTTGATGGTGATCCAGCCCACCAGGTCCCGCTTCTCGTAGGTGACGAACTCGTAGGACATAGGTCTATCTCCACCTTCCCTTCGGCGCCCTTAGGTGCGGTCTACAGCGAACGATGCGTGGACTTACTCCCCCGGCTTTTTCTGGCCGCGGGCGTAGTTCCACAGACAGGTGTAGGTGTACTCGCCGACCTTCACCCCCGCCTGGTTGGTAGCCGTGGTGCGGAAGGTGATGAACTTGCTCTCCCGCCGCTCGTACTTGTCGTCCACCCTGGTCACGGCGGTGATGGTGTCGCCCACTTTGACCGGCGCATAGAAGAAAATCTCGGACTTGGTGTACGGTGTGCTTCGCGGGTTCTTCTTCGACGACTCCGGCCGGATGAAGCCCCGCGTCTTCATCACTTCCTCGCGTCGCAGCGGGGCGATGCGATATATCATCGACGGCGGGATCGGCACTTCCGCTTGGTCTATCCTGGCGAGCTCTACCTTGTCGGCGTATTGAGGCAGCTCATTCCTGGTGCCGAGCAGATACTTGCGCACCATATCTGCCGTTATCTCCTGAACGAAGGCTGGCGATGCGTCGCCAATCTGGGCGTCCTCGAACTCGTAGATCCGTTCCTCTTCGGCCATCTTCCTCTCCCGTATCTGCTTTCTTGCTTAACTCGTCGTTAGACTACGCCGTCTGCGCGCAGTGCGCCGATGTGCGCCGGATCGTACCCCATGGCGGCAAGGATCTCGTCGGTGTGCTCGCCAAGCATCGGCGGCGGGCGCCGGATCTTTCCAGGCGTGCGAGAGAACTTCACCGGCATACCCACCACAGGGAACTTGCCCACCTTGGGGTGGTCTACCTCGACAATCAGCTCCCGCGCCTTCACCTGCGGATCCGCGACTGCCTGGGCCAGGTTGTTCACCGGCCCGGCCGGCACGCCGTTGGCCCGCAGGCTCGCCAGCCACTCGCCGGTGGTCTTGGTCATAAGCAGAGGCTTGAATAGCTCCGTCAGTTCCGCCCCGTTCTTGTTGCGATTGGCGGGCGTGTCGAAGCGCGGATCATTGATGAGCTCCTCGACACCGAGGGCCTTGCACATCTTCGGCCACAGATTCACGTTAGTCCCGCCCAGGGTGATGCCGCCGTCCTTGGTCTTGAACGCCCGGTAAGGCCCGGCGTCCATATCGCCGCTGCCCATGCGCCTGGCCAGCTTGCCGTTCAGGAAGTAGTACAGCATTTGCTTGACCTGCAGGGCGATAGGCACGTCGAGGAGGGCAGTGTCGATGAGCTGGCCCTTCCCTCCATCGCCCGGCGAAGGAGAGAAGGGCTGGCCCTTGCCCGTCTTGACGCGATAGATATAGGCGACCAGGATTCCGTAGGCCGTGAAGATGCTGGCGCCGAAGTCGGAAAGGGGAACACCAGCTTTCACCGGCGGGCGTCCCTCTTCGCCAATGGAGAGCATCATTCCGCTTATGCCCTGAGCGATCGCATCGTAGCCTCCCAGCTTGGCGTAGGGGCTGGTCTTGCCGAACCCGGAGATGGAAGCGTAGATGATGGCAGGGTTCACTTTCTTGACGTCTTCATAGCCAAGGCCCAGCTTGTCCAGCGTGCCCGGCCGCACGTTCTCCAGCAGGACGTCGGCATTTTTTGCCAGCGCCAGGAATATCTCCTTGCCCCGCGGGTCCTTCAGGTTGAGGGTCAGGCTCCGCTTGTTGCGGTTCACGATCAAGAAGCCGCCGCTCTCGCCCTTGACCACCGGCGGTCCGCCCCGGGAGTCGGGTGTAAGCGAAGGGCTCTCAATCTTGATGACATCGGCGCCCATATCGGCAAGCATCTCGCTGCAGCAGGGGCCCGCCATCGCACTCGTTATGTCCATTATTTTCATCCGCGATAGCGGCAAGCTCGGATCCAGCATTGGATCGGCCGGCCACGTGGTGGACGAATTGGTCTGATCGCTCAACTTCATTCTCCTCCTTTGCTGAGGGATCGGTCTCACGACGCCCCCGCGCGCTTAGACAGCGCCCTCCTTCTTGAAGGTCTCAATCTCGGCCTCGCTGTAGCCGAGAGAGCGCAGGATCTCGGCGGTATGCTCCCCCAATCGAGGGGCCGCCGTGCGTATCTGCCCCGGCGTCTCCGACAGCTTCACCGGAATGCCCAGCATCTTAAATGGGCCCACGGTGGGATGCACCCGCTCCACCACCATTTCTCGAGCGGCAGCGTGGGCATCGGCAAGTATCTGCTCGACGGTGTTGATAGGCCCGCAGGGCACGCCGGCCTGCTGCAGCAGCGTCAGCCATTCGTCGCTGGTCTTGGTCAGGAAGGCCGCCTGGAGAATGTCCGCCAGTTCCTCGCGGTGACTGTGGCGCAGGTGGCCGGTGGCGAAGCGCGGGTCTTTGACCAGCTCGGATATCCCGATGAGCTCGCAGAAGCGCGGCCAGACGAAGGCGCTGTGCCCGGCCACGTTGATCCAATCGCCGCCCTTCGTCTCAAAGGCCTGATACGGAGCGTTGGTCACATCCCACCAGCCAGTGGGCCCGGGCACCTTGTCGCTGGTGAAGTACTCGAGGAGCTGCTTGCGAAGGAAGAAGAAGGGCGTATCGATCAGTGATGCGTCCACGATCTGTCCCTCGCCTGACCACAACCGCTCGATGTAGGCCACCAGGATGGCCCAGCAGGAAAGCATGCCGGTGCCGAAGTCGCAGATGGAGAGCACCTTGAGGGGCACGCCGCCGGGCTCGCCCGACACGCTCATCAGGCCGCTGAGCCCCTGGGCCATCAGGTCATAGCCGCCGTGGTCCTTGTACGGCCCGTTGAGGCCGAAGCCCGAGATGCTGCAGTAGATCAGCCCGCGGTTCAGCTCTCGCAGGGTCTCGTAGCCCAGACCCAGGCGCTCCATCGTGCCGGGCCGAAAGTTCTGCACCAGGACATCCGCATCCTTGGCCAGCTTCAGCAGGATCTCCTTGCCGCGCGGGTCTTTCAGGTTGAGGGTCAGGCTCCGCTTGTTCCGATTGACCATCATGAAGGTGGCGCTTTCCCCTTTTACGAAGGGACCGCCGCCTCTTGCCTCAGCATTGGTCGCCGGGTTCTCGATCTTGATGACGTCGGCCCCCATGTCGGCCAGCATCTGAGTGCAATAGGGACCGGCCAGCACGTGAGTGAAGTCCAGGACTTTCATCCCGGTAAGGGCAAAATCCATATCGCCTCCTGGGTGTTGCAGAATCAGGCTAGAACTTGGCAGTGGCAGTCCCGACCGCCGCCAGACGCCCGTGCTGGTTCTCCGCTTTGATCTCGAGGTCCACGAAGCGAGCGCCGTTTTCCTCGCGCTTGCCCGTGACGCTGCCCACAATGGTGATCGTATCGCCTGCACGGACTGGCTCGATCGCCTTGATCTCGATTCGACCGCCGTTCAGGAGGGCTTCCGTTGGAATAACCTGCTCCAGCGCCTCCAGGCAGTACGCTACGGTAGCCACACCCATATTCACCGTGCCGGCGAAAACGGTGGTCTTGGCGTATTCGTCGTCGGTGTGCAGGTTCCTCACGTCCTCCTGGCGGGGCAAGCTGGCCAGCTCCGCATACCGATTGATGGCGTCCTGCGTCTCCACCTTCACCAGCGGCGGGAACATCTCGCCTATCTGTAGCTCATCATAGGAGCGCTTCCGATTGCCAGTACCCATTGTACTATACACCTCCCTTGGTCTCAGTCGCTATCAGCACCGTTAGAATATCGGAGCGGGCGGTCGCGTGTCAATTGCCGATCGCCCCCTTCATTCGTGCTTCCGGTCCATCGGCCGGCGGCCAATTGGCAACACGGAATGGCGTCAGGGCCCAGACCCGCGGATACACGGCACAGGGATGGTCTGTGCTCCGATCCCGGCGACTGCCGGCGACCTGAGCCTGGTGCCCTCTATTCTCGTACCCGCGCCTTGAACTGGTGGGCCAGGGCACCCACGATGCGCTGATGCTGGCGCGCCACCTCCTCGTCGGTGAGGGTCCGGTCGGGCGACTGATACACGATGTGATAGGCCAGGCTCTTCTGTCCCTCCGGTATCGGCGCGCCCCGATAAAGGTCGAACAACTGCACATCCCGCACCAGCCGGCCGCCGGCGCGCCGGACCCACGCATCTATCTCCCCGGCCGGCACGGCCTCATCGACCACGATGGCCAGGTCCTGCACCAGGGCTGGGAAGCGTGAGAACGCCTCCACCTGCGGCACCGCCGACGCCAGCGGCAGCAGCAGCTCGAAATCGAGTCCGGCTACAAGTACGCGCTGCTCGATGTCGAACTGCCGCGCCACTGCCTCGCTCACCTCACCTATGATGCCTACTACCAGCTTGTCCGTCCCGGCTAGCAGAGCCGCGCACCGCCCCGGGTGGAAGCTGGGGTGCCTGGCAGCCACGAAGGCAACCCCCGGGATCTCTATCCGCTCCAGCAGGACTTCGACTATTCCTTTGAGATCGAAGAAATCCGTCTCGCGGCGCGATCCCCAGCCAAGCCCGGAGCGATAGCCGCCCAGACCGACACTGATCACTCGCCGCTCCTCTGGCAGCTCGCCGTCCCGCGGCAGGTAGACCCGCCCTGCCTCGAACAGCGACAGGTCCTTGTCGGTGTGGCGCAAGTTGTCGTGCAAGGTTTCCAGCATCGACCCCAGTGCCGTCGTCCGCAGGCAGTCCATCTCCACATTCAGTGGATTGGTCAGGAAGACCGGCCCGCGGTCCAGCACGATCACCCGCTCGGCAGCGGCGCGCCCCACGTCATCCATCTCCCGATCTCCGGACGGCAACAGCCGCTCCATACGCTCCCGGCTGGTGAGGGAATAGGTGACGATCTCGGTGAGACCGCATCCCACCAGCAGGTCCCGCACCCGGTCTTCCCAGCCCCGGTCAGGCGTCGGCACCGGTTCGGGCATCGGCCCATGAAGCTGGGTCGTGGGAATGGCATCGTAGCCGACGATGCGGGCCACTTCCTCTATCAGGTCGGCCGGCAGCGTGACGTCGGGCCGGTGCGGCGGCACCGTCGCCACCAAGGCATCGTCCTGCACCTCGCACTGAAACTGGAGGGAGGCCAGCGTCTCGCCGGCGCGCTGAGGGCCGAACCCGATGCCCAGTACCCGCTTCACCTCCCGCTCTTCCAGGCGTATCGTCCGGCGCGGCGTTTTGACGGGATAGCAATCGGCGATGGCCGGCTCGGCCTTGCCGCCGGCCGTCTCCACAATGAGCTGGATGGCGCGCAGCAGGGCAGGAACGGTCTGCTCGGCCGGCATGCCCTTCTCGAAGCGACGTCCGGCCTCCGTTGCCATCCGCAGGGCCTGTGAAGTGCGCCGGATGCTTACCGGATTGAAGTTGGCTGCCTCCAGCAGGATGGCGCTGGTAGCCTCCGTCACCTCGGAGGCATAGCCGCCCATCACCCCGGCCACCGCGACCGGATGGCGGGCGTCGGCGATCACCAGCATATCGGGGCTAAGCGCCCGGTCCGTGCCGTCCAGCGTCTGGAGCACCTCGCCTCCCCTCGCCCGGCGCACGATGATGCGGCCACCGCTGATGCGCGAGTAGTCGAAGGAGTGCAGCGGCTGGTTCAGCTCCAGCATCACATAGTTCGTCACATCCACTACGTTGTTGATCGGCCGCTGCTCGGCGGACAGCAGGCGGTCCCGCATCCACTTGGGCGAGGGGCCGATGCGCACGCCCCGAATCAGGCTGGCGGAGTACCGGGAGCAGAGGTCGGGGTCCTGTATCTCCAGGCCGATGATGTCCCGCACGGGCACCTCGGGAATGGACGGCATGCGTACCTGCTGGCCCGTCAGCGCCGCCACTTCACGGGCCACGCCGACTATCGAAAGCAAATCGCCCCGGTTAGGCGTGGGCTCGATATCCAGGATGGTATCGCCCATCTCGTCCGCCAGGGGACGCCCCACCTGCGCCTCCGGGTCGAGGATGAGAATGCCCTCGTGCTCGTCGGAAAGACCCAGCTCTTTGGCCGAGCAGGCCATCCCCTCGGACACCACGCCGCGCAGCTTCGACGGCTTCAGCGTGATCCTCCGGCCGTCGTCGTAGTGCCCGTCGATCAATGTCGCCCCAATGAGCGCCAGGGGAATCTTGTCGCCAACTTTCATGTTCTGCGCGCCGGTGACTACGGTGAGGGTCCGCTCCCCGTAGTCCACGGTGGCCAGCAGCAGCCGGTCGGCGTTGGGATGCCGCCTGAGGGAGAGGACCTGGCCGACATAGATGTTCTCCCATCCAGCGCCGATGCAGTCCACCCTGCCGACCTCTACGCCGGCCATCGTGAGGCGATGCGCCAGCTCGTCGGCTGGCACCGTTATGTCAACGAAATCGGAAAGCCATTTGAACGATACTCGCATCTCCCTCTCCTCGCCCTACGTTATCTGGTGTAGGAAGCGGACATCGTTGCCGTAGAACAGGCGGATATCGTCGATGCCGTACTTGAGCATCGCCACGCGCTCCAGTCCCATCCCGAAGGCAAACCCGCTGACCTTGCCCGGGTCATAGCCGACGCCCTCGAGCACCTTGGGGTGGATCATTCCCGCGCCGAGGATCTCCAGCCAGCCGGTGCCCTTGCACAGCCGGCAGCCGGAGCCCCGGCACACGTGGCAGTCGATGGACACCTCGACTCCCGGCTCGACGAACGGGAAGTAGTCGCAGCGAAATCGCACCTTGCTGTCCTGGCCGAATATCTGCCGGGCGAAGGTGGTGAGCACGCCCTTCAGGTCGGCCATCGTGATGGTCTCGTCGACGGCGAAGCCCTCCAACTGGTAGAACATCGCCTCGTGGGAAGCGTCGATGGCCTCGTACCGGTAGCACTTGCCCGGCACCACGAAGCGGACGGGCGGGCGCAGTCGCTCCATCACCCGCACCTGGTTCGGGGAGGTGTGCGTCCGCAGGAGCATCTCGCCCGGCCGCTGCGCATTCGCCACATAGAATGTGCTCCACATATCCCGTGCCGGGTGGTCCCTCGGAATGTTCAGCTTCTCGAAGTTGTAGTAGTCCCACTCCACCTCCGGCCCCTCTGCGACCTGGAAGCCCATTCCCACGAAGACGTCCACCATTTCCCGCATAATACGCATGGTCGGATGCAGGTACCCGAGGTCGGGCCGGCGTCCCGGCAGCGTCACGTCCAGCCGCTCGCCGGCGCGCGCCGCTCCTCGGGCGGCAGCGACCCGAGGCCGCGCAGCACGGCCGTGAGGGCCCCCTTCTTGCCCAGATAAGCGATGCGCCAGGCATCGAGCGCCGTCTCGTCGCCGGCCCGGTCGAGCTCGTCCAGGGCCCGGCGCTGAAGGGCTTCCAGTTGATCGATCATCGATTTCCTCCCCACGTAAAGGCGGCTGTCACTCGTCAGGGACGAAATGACAGCCGCCTCACTCCGCGGTACCACCCTGTTTCCCGCATCACGCGGGCAACTTGCCCCACCCTGTACTGATGGGGTGCCCCGCTCACGGTGGGCTTCCGGAGCCGCCTACCGGCCGGTGGACCGGCGTTCAGCGGTCGGCTCAGAAGTGAACTTCAGCCGGGTATGCCAGAGAGGGGCTTGCAGTCGGTGACCCCTCGTCCCTGGATGGCCTCCTCCGGCCTACTCTCTTCGTCACCGCCTTTGACGGTATGTGCTTATCGGACTCGATTTCCTCAGTCAGCTTGCGTCCTGGCGACTTCCACCAGCTTCGTAAAGGCCGGCATATCGCGCACCGCCATATCGGCTAGCATCCTCCGGTCCAGCTCCACGCCTGCCTTCTTCAGGCCCTCCATCAGCCGGCTGTAGGTGATGCCGGCGCTGCGGGCAGCCGCGTTGATGCGCTGGATCCAGAGGCGGCGGAAATCGCGCTTGCGGGTCCTCCTGTGCACGTAGGAATAGTCCAGCGCGTGCAGCATAGACTCATTGGCGCGGCGGAACAGGGAATGACTGGTGGCGCGATGGCCCTTAGTAAGGGCCAGCACCTTCTTGTGGGCTTGATGGGCGATGACGCCCCGCTTTACTCTAGGCAATGCAAGTCCTCCACCCTACGCACCGTAGGGGAGTAGCCGCCGCAGCCGCTTCTGGACCGTGGGGCTCGTAGCGATCATCTCGTCGAACAGGCGCTTCACCCGGTCAGACTTCTTCCGTCGCAGGTGGCTCTTCATGCCCTTGGTACGGAGGATCTTGCCGGCGCCGGTGATGTGAAAGCGCTTGGCAGTTCCCGAATGGGTCTTGAGCTTATACTTGGGCATTTCTTCCTCTTGGGGCAAGTCGCCGGTCCCGGCAGGAACAGCTGCCGGTGGCGCTGGCCATAACAAGTAAACGCCCGCACCACGGGCGAACAACGCAGATTATAGCACAGGGGCGCACAAAACACAAATTCGCCGGCCTGCCTCCAGGGTCGTTCGGTTGTTTGTCCTGTGGGAACCCTGGGTTGTTGGTGCTACCGCTGCCTGCCGAGGGCGTTGTTCCAGCATCGGCCCTTGACTCGCCCATATGGTAGCCATACGCTGTAGCTGAGGTCAAGAAATGATTGATGATTCTCGGACAGCCACTCCCGACGCGCTCTATATTCATATACCGTTCTGCCGCGCCAAGTGCTCCTACTGTGACTTCGCCTCCTATCCCGGCATGGAGCACCTGCTGGAGCCGTATGTGGCAGCTCTCTGCACGGAGATCTCCTCTCTACCGGCGCGAGGATGGCCTATTCGCACCGTCTACTTCGGGGGTGGGACGCCGTCTCTGCTCTCGCTGCCGCAGGTCGACGCCGTGCTGTCGGCCTGCCGGAGTCTGGCTCCGCTGCATCCCCATGCGGAGATAAGCTTCGAGGCCAATCCGGGGACGGTGGACGAAGCGTACCTCCGCGGCCTGCTCCGGCTGGGGGTGAATCGCCTCAGCCTGGGCGTCCAGAGCCTGAACGACGCCGAGCTGCGCTCGCTGGATCGCATCCATACGGCGGACGAGGCGAAAGAGGCCGTGGCCACTGCCCGCCGGGCCAGCTTCGGCAATCTCAGTTTGGACCTCATTTACGGCCTGCCCGGGCAGAGCGTCGCCCGGTGGATACTCAACCTCGAGCAGGCCCTGGCCCTCTTGCCCGATCACCTGTCCCTCTACGCGCTCACCGTCGAGGAGCACACCCCCCTCGCCCGCGCCATCGCCTGCGGCGAGACGCCGGCACCCGACGACGATGTGGCGGCGGCGATGTACGAGGCCGCCGAAGATCTCCTGGCCGCCGCCGGCTACGATCACTACGAGATATCCAACTGGGCAAGGGCCCCGGGCCTCCGGTGCCGGCACAATCTGGTATACTGGCATAACCAGCCCTACTGGGGCGTGGGCGCGGCTGCTCATTCCTGGTGGGCGGGGCGCCGCTACCACAACGTGCCACATCCGGGGGAGTACATACGCGCCATCCAGGCCGGGCGCTCTCCGCTGGATGGCGAGGAGCGCATCGACACGCCGACCGAGATGGGCGAGACGGCGATGCTGGCCCTGCGGCTGCGCGAGGGCCTACCCTTCGCCGCCTTCCTGCGGCGCTACGGCCGGTCCGCCCGCTATGTATTCCGTGAGGCCATCAGTGAATGCCGGGAGGCCGGCCTGCTGGAGGCGGACGAGCGCGGCGCTCGTCTGACGAGACGCGGGCGCCTGCTGGGGAACGAAGTCTTCGGCCGCTTCCTGCGCGACGCGCAGCAGCACAGAATGGAAGGGGGGCATAGAAGGTTGGTCCGCATCGGTCTCACCGGCAACATCGCCTGCGGCAAGAGCACCGTGGCGGGGATGCTGGCCGATTTGGGCGCGATGGTCATCGACGCCGACAAGGTGGCCCACCAGGTGATGCGCCGGGGCATGCCGGTGCACCGGCGCGTGGTGGACCGCTTCGGCGAGGGCATCCTCGGCAATGACGGCGAGATCGATCGCGCCCGCCTGGGCGCCATCGCCTTCGCCGACCCGGCGGCCCTTCGCGATCTGGACGCCATCGTTCACCCGGCGGTCATCGAGCGGGTGGAGCAGATGATCGCCGCGGCAGACCCGCCGCCCGAGGTCGTGGTCGTCGAGGCGATAAAGCTGATCGAGGCCGGGATGCGCCACGCCGGCGACAGCCTGTGGGTAGTCACCTGTGCGCCGGAGACGGCCGTGGGGCGGCTGATGGCGACGCGCGGGCTGACCGAAGAGCAGGCGCGGGCGCGGCTGGCTGCCCAGGGCTCCGACGCCGAGAAGCTACGCCTGGCGGATGTGGTCATCCGCAATGACGGCGACCTAGAAGCGACCCGCCGCGAGGTGCAGGCAGCGTGGCGGCGGACTGTTGCCAGGGCCAGCAGTGGCAACAATGGATGAACATTCTGATGCATACTAACAGATCAGCGAAAGAACGCGGCACGACCAACAGTCGTGGCAATACGAGCAGCAAAAGGCGACTGGGCTTCCCCATGTTAGGCTCCCATCCCGACACCTTAGGTCTCTTCATGTCCAGTGCGATTGTTGCATAGAGACAGCGTTGAGTGGCAGATCCCGTTCAACAGTGAGGTCGCGCTGATGCCGCACAGCTACGAACTCAAATTGGCGCGTGCAGTCGAACATC
Organism: Chloroflexota bacterium; assembly: GCA_023475235.1. Taxonomy (GTDB): domain Bacteria; phylum Chloroflexota; class UBA6077; order FW602-bin22; family JAMCWG01; genus JAMCWG01. The sequence goes on along the minus strand of JAMCWG010000137.1, from coordinate 7,345 downwards.
TGGATCGCGCTGAAGAAGAACTGGTAGCCTGGACTAAGTGTAGCTCAAATGCGGTGCGCGGCGAGCTCAACAATCAGACTGGAGAGTTTGTCTTCACTTTCGAGTCCAGCATTAGGTTCCCCGGCGAGCGTTTGGGCCTGCTGGTCGGCGACTGCTTGCATAACCTGAGATCCGCCCTCGACCACCTAGCCTACAATCTGGCAGTCAAGCATCGTGGCGAACCTCTGCCCGGTCGTGCTGCCGAGACTTCTGAGTTCCCAATCCTTGGGACTAGGCCGATGACCCCGAAGGAGGAACGGAGCAAAATTGGGTGCATCGAGCCAGCGGCGCGGGCCATTATCAAGGGACTGCAGCCGTATCATAGGGGCGATGACTACAACAGAGACCCGCTGTGGATTCTCTATGAGCTTGAGCGAATTGACAAGCATCGCCTGCTCCACGTTGTGGTATTGTCTTACGACAACGCGACGGTGGGCGGCAGCAACATTGCCATCAAGAGCATCCGGGCCGTCCCTCCTGGCGCCCCGCTCGAAAATGGCACAGAAGTATGCAGCGGAAGGGTGTCCAAGTTTTTTCCCGACCGGCCATTGGAATTGGAGTTCCACTTCCCCTTGCAGGCCTCCTTAGTGGAAGGGGTGCCCCTGGCCGTGCAGCCAATCATTCCGGCTATGCGAGGATTGGTGGACTATGTCGAAGAAGTCATCCTACTTCAGCTGCGGCCTTTCCTGTAGCCCTTGTTTGTACACAGTTGCTGCGATCTCTACCGGCGCGGTGATGGTGGTGATGGTATTGGCCTGAGCGTGCTGACCGGCCTGGCCCTGCGGCGCAAGTTTCGGAGATAGGAGCTAGTCCGGCCTGGCCGGTGGGCGCGCGTTCCCCTCTCCACGGAGTGGAGAGGTCGCCAAAGGCGACTCGTCTCCCGGAGGTCGCCAGAGGCGACGCTAGTCGCCCGGACCTCGCCACGGCGAGTCGCTCGCCAGTCTCCGCAGGCGACTCGCCTCTGGCGAGAGTCGCCTCGGACACCAACTGGTCACAGAGGCGAGTCTGGCGACCTTCGGAGACCGCCTTTGGCGGGCCGTGGCGCCGAGAGGGGATATGGGGCTCCCTTCTCCCTCTGGGAGAAGGGAGGGGATGAGGGAAGAGCACCCTCACCCTAGCCCTCTCCCAGGGGGAGAGGGAACAGCAGTCACCCTGTCCCCTGTCGGGCCCGCGGAGAGAAGAAAGGTGACAAGCCCTGCGCGGGTTCGCGACCCGCGCAGGGCTGCTGGCAAGGCTGCTGGCCGATCGGTTATCGAACGCATTCGCCTTTTCCAGTCCCAATGCGAGAGCGAGCACAGGGACAGGTCCGAAACAGGAGGCGCGAATTGCCAGAAGAACAACTAGTGAAGCTCGCCACAGCCGCCAACGAGCCCATAGCTGGCATGGTCGTGGGTGCCCTCGAAGCCGAGGGGATACCGGCTATGGCGAAGGCCAAAGGTGTCGGGATGGGGGGCTGGGCCTCTGTCGTCATGCTGGAGCACGACATCTACGTGCGCGCTTCCGACCGGCAGCAGGCCGTCGAAGTCATCGAGCCGTTTCTAGGCGCTGAAGTGACGCTGGCGACGGAGAAGGATTCCCGCCGGTAAGTTGCCCGGCGCTTCCCTCACCCGAACAAGCTCCCAGAAGGAGAGGGAACAGACGGCCCTCTCCCACTGGGAGAGCGAACGGCAATTCCCCTGTCTCCCGTCCAGCCTGCGGGACGCGGGGCCTTGAGCTGGCAGAGGGGGGAAGGGGACTTCTCGCCCCAATCAATCGCGATGGTGGTTACCTGTCCAGCCAGGCAGCGCCAAGATCAAAGCGTAACCATTCCTCTCTCACACCCCTTAATTCCTTGTGGTGAGCGTAGGGCGCAACGAAGTTGGCGGTCAGGGTCCAATATGCATCCTCGTGGAAGATCGTCTGGCAACGCTTGTAGATTTCGTGTCGCTTGGCGGGGTCAGCGGTTCTGTTACCGTCGGCCATGCACTCGTCAAACTTCGGGTTGCAGTAGCCACCCCAGTTGTTTGGCCCATCGCAGGTCATCTGTGCATCCTTAAGGGCTGGGTCTGGGGAAAAACTGTAGAGCCAGACTGACATTTCGTACTTCTTGCTCCTCGAGACCTTCTCGATCCAGGCCATCCGCTCCAATGCCTCCAGTTTCACCCGAATTCCCGTCGGGTTCAGCATTGACTGAACAATCTCCGCGATACGCTGGTCCATTGGGCGGCTGATGAACGAGAAGAGGACGTCGATACCAGCTGGGTAGCCAGCCTCCTTGACCAGTTGTTTTGCTCTTTCCGGTTGATAATCATAGCGAGGCAGGCTCTCATCGTAGCCGGGTTGATCCTTGGTCCAGAAGTAATACAGTGGCCCCCCGGTCCCGTAGAGGAGTGTCTTGGCCATAACCTCGCGATCCAGCGAGTACATCACAGCCTGACGGAGCTTAAGGTTCTCCGCGAATGGGCCCCCGGCCTGGTTCAGACCCACCGCCCGGGATTCGCTGCCCAGCAGTTCGTGATAAACAAACTTGGGGTCAGCCTTCAAGCCAGCCGCGTCCTTCGGCTCCACCGGCCATATGAGGTCCAGCTCCCCTGCCTTGAGCTCTAGGAGGCTCACTGTAGGATCCGGGCGGAAAAAGCAGGTCACCCGATCCAGGTATGGCAAGGGTTGCCCATCCAATCCCTTCGCCCAGTATCCATCGAACCTCCTCACCGTCACGTGGTCTGTGGGGCGCCACTCCACGAACTGCATCGGCCCACTGCCCACTGCTCTTCGCCCGAACTCATCATCACCCAGCGCTTCCACAGCCGATTTGGAAACTATGCCTGCGAACCCCTGTGCCGACGTCAGTTGGACCATCTGCGCTGCAGACGGAGCGTGCAGTGTTAGCTTGAGCGTATAGGGGTCTACCATGTCTACAGCCTTGATACTAGCGACGTTGGTCTTGGCCTGAGATTTCGGGTGGTTTATCATCCGCTCGAGGTTCCATTTAGCCACGTCAGCATTAAAGTCGCTGCCGTCGTGGAATCTGATGCCCTTCTTCAAGCGTAGCAGAATAGTCGTAGGGTCAGAGAATTCCCACGATTCCGCCAGCCACGGGACTACCCCCCACATTCCTGTAGCTTCGTTGAGGGCGTATCGCGCCAGGAATTCGTTCTGGAGGATATGGCAAGCCAATACAACCGTAGTCAGTTGAACGTCCATCGTGGGATAGTCGAAGTGCTGAGACAGCCTAATGGAGCCACCCCGTTTGATCTTGACGGCTGGCGTGGGGCTAGGTGCTGCAGGTTTCGCTGTGGCCATCGGTGCCGCAGTGGGAATAGGTGATGCTGCCTCTGGTGGCCTCGTCGTGGGTGCTACCGTTGGTGCTGCTGGTGCACACGCCCCGAAGAGAGCCAACAAAATGCATATGGTGACTGCTAAATAAGCCTTCGCTCGCATTATTCCTCCCCTTCCCTCATATCGCCTTCTACTCAGCTCAAGTGCTGAACCTAGCTGAAACAGTGGCTACCAGGATTGGAACGAGGGCTACAGTCCACCTTACGACTTCTCACCAGTGGTAGAATTATATGCTGGGTTAAGAATGCATCAATCTATAGCCGTTATGGTGCCGCAAAATACCCATTTCTCAGAACTCATGTTCCATTAGCTCTACCAGGATGCCGTCCGGATCCTTGCAGAAGGCGAGGTTAACAGCCGTAGGGATCCAATTCGTCATTGGGTCACGCGGGAGCACGGTGAACTCCACGCCCGCTGCGCTTAGTCGCTGATAAGCTGCATCCACGCTCTCAACCGCTAGCGCCAAGTGGAAAAAACCGGCGACGTTGCGGGGCTTCTCGGCTGCTGGGGTCACCACCGGTTCCGCTGCCGCGAAGAGCTCCAGTAGTCCCCCGCCCGCATCAAGCGTGACGACATCCAGGCCCGAGGCGGTGCGGCCGCGGGCCACCTCCTTCAGTTCGAGCAAATCACGGTAGAAAGCCACAGATTTCTCCAAGTTGCCACAGGTTAGGCCAACGTGGTCAAAGCTTTTCAGCACCCCTATCCTCCTGCGTTAATCGGACCATTGGTTACCCGAGCCACTGCTGTAGTATGCAACAAACCACGACAGTTTCACGGCCAGATCGGGGCACTCGCAATCTGTCCAAACCTGGGCAGCACCGGTACTCTCACCGGCCGCGTTGGTTTTGTACCTACCCCATCTCCTGCTAGCCGCGCGTGTGGATCCTCGACAGACCCTTGAGCCGGTAGCTGCGGGGCTATCCGAATCGACGCTTTATGAGACCTCCCTCACCTCCTCCCCGGTCACTTGAATGCTCCGCACAACTTTTCGCTGGTTGTACCGCCAATCTGCCCAACAAGCCACCAAATCCAGAGATCCGTTACCCAAGGAAAAACAAAAGACTGGCAGCGATTCGTGCTGTCAGTCTCAAATATGCAGAGTTCGACGTCACGCCTGCGCACTATGCTTCCGAAAACGGGCACGCCGACAGGCACGAGCCACTGAACTCGATGTCTCTGTAAGCATGATAGCACTATCGTCAACTCTATCAAAGACTTGCCTTCGCTCTTTGGGAAAAGCGGTAGGTAGTACACGGTTGGCGACTGGAAGAAATGCATTTAGCGATCAGCAATTCATGTTGAATGTAGGGGTATTTATATAATGGCACGAAGAAGGGATGGGGGCGAAATTGCCCTCATCATCGACCTCGCCCAAGATGGACACAGCCGGCGGTCACCTCCTACAGATACTGCTTGAGCCGCTCCGCCAGCGTGCGCGTCATTCCCACCGTCGACGCCAGATCTTCGATGCTGGCATCGCGAATACCGCTCAGGCTGCCGAAGCGCTTCAGCAGCCGGCTCTTCCGCCTGGGGCCGATGCCCGGCACCTCGTCCAGCGGCGACGCCAGGGTCCGCCTGGCCCTCAACTGCTGGTGGTATGCGAGAGCGAAACGGTGGGCCTCGTCACGGATGCGCTGCACCAGGAACAGGCTCTGCGAGCCGCGCGGGAGCAGCAACGGCTCGCTGGCCCTCGGCATGAATAGTTCCTCCCGCTCCTTCGCCAGTCCCGCCACGGCAAGGTTCGCGAAGCCCGTATCCTCCATCACCTCGAGTACGGCGTTGAGCTGTCCTTTGCCGCCGTCCACCAGCACCAGGTCGGGCAGGACGCCCCAGTTGGTCGCGTTGTCTTTCGCCGGCCTCGCATCACCCCCATCTGTCGCTGCGCTCTGCCCCAGGTGGCTCGCCGCCCTCTTGAAGCGCCGCCGGAACACCTCCTGCAGCATCGCGTAGTCGTCGGCGCCGGCCACCGTCTTGATGCGGAAGCGGCGATAATCGCTGGTCTTGGGACGGCCGCGCTCGAAGACCACCATCGAGCCGACGGCTGAGGTGCCCTGGATGTTCGAGATATCGTAGCACTCGATGCGCCACGGCGGTGCCTCCAGCCCCAGGTTGTCGCCCAGCTCCTGCACCGCGGCCGCCATCTTGCCCTCATCGCTCATCCGGCGCAGCTTCATCTCCCGCAGCACCTCGACCGCGTTCTGCTCGGCCAGCTCCACAAGTTGTCGCTTCTCCCCACGCCGGGCAACCTTCAGCGCCACTTTACCGCCGCGTCGCTCCCCCAGCCAGGACTGCACGACCGCAGGGTCCATCACCTCGTGCTGCAAGATAATACGGGGCGGGATGTAAGCCGCACCGACATAGAATTGGGTCACGAAGGACGATATCACCTGGCGCGGGTCCTCGCCCTCCGTGTTGTCCAGAATGAAGTGCTCCTTGCCCAGCAGCTTGCCGCCGCGCACAAAGAAGACCTGGACGCAGGCCTGCCCCTCGTCCTGGGCGAAGGCCACCACGTCTTCATCGGTCAGCCGCTTGGAGATCACCTTCTGCCGCTCGGTCACCTTTTCGATGGCCTGCACGCGATCCCGGTAGAAAGCTGCCTGCTCGAAATTCAATTCCCGTGAGGCGGCGTCCATCTTAGCGCGCAATTCCCTGGTTATCTGCTCGCTCTTGCCGTCGAGGAAGAGACACATCTGCTCGATAACGGCAAGGTACTCCTCCCGCGTGACGGCGCCAGTGCACGGTGCCAGGCAGCGGCCGATGTGGTAGTTGAGGCAGGGCCGCCTGTCCGCGCCCGTGATGGGCTTGCGGCAGGTGCGGTATGGGAAGATGCGGCTCAGCACCTCCAGCGTCTGCCAGACCGACTTCGAGTCCGTGTAGGGGCCGAAGTAGCGGGCCCCGTCCTGATTGATCCGGCGCGCGACGTGTATTCGCGGCCATTCCTCGTCCATGCTCACCCGCAGATACGGATAGTGCTTGTCGTCGCGCAGCCGTATGTTGTACCGGGGGCGCATGTCCTTGATGAGGTTGCACTCCAGGATGAGCGCCTCTACCTCCGAGTCGGTGAAGAACAGCTCGAAGTCGGCGACCTTCTCCATCAGGAGCTGGGTCTTGCTGGAAAGGCCGCGCTCGCGGAAATAGGAGCGGACCCGGCTTCGCAGGCGCGCCGATTTGCCGACGTACAGCACGTCGCCGTGCTCATCCTTGAAGATGTAGACGCCGGGCTTCGCAGGTATGTTGCCTAAACGCTGCTTGAGCTCTTCAGTGGCCATAAGGAATTATACGATATCGGTTCAGGAGAGTAGTTCGGGAGGGGTCTGCTGAGTCTGCTCTTCCACGCGCCGTTCCCACTGATGGTGCAGGCCCCAGAACAGGCCGCCCAATAATAGCGGTGTGATCAGGGCGTTCGCCAGAGGCATCACCATCGCGAGAAAAACGCCGACCGTGGCCACCAGGTCTTCGATCGCGCTGACCATGGGCACGCTCTGGCCGTTGCTATGCACCGTCACCATCGGACGGAATCCGACCTTCGCCGTGTGTACCACGCCGGCCGCCGCGATGCCGACGCCGAGCGCCAGCAACGGCGGGAACCTGTCCACGGGCGCTGCCAGCGCCAGCATCAGGATGCCGCCCGCCACCGGCCGCACCACCGTCTGAACGGTATCGTTCAACGTGTCTATGCCCGGCAGCTTGTCCGCCAGCACCTCAACCATCAGCAGCAAGAACAGCAGCACCAGCACCCAGGTATTGCTCAGCAGGTCGTACGGACTGGCCAGAAGGTCAGACTTCGTGGCGCGGGTTATCATCCCCAGCAGCAACAGGGGTATGTATGCGTTCAGTCCAGCTACCGCTGCCAGCGAAAAGCCGGCAGCCAGATTGGTTATTGCCTCCACCGGCACGCCTCCGGAATTCAATTATAAGTGTAAGCAGCCTCACGCGCAACTTATGTCTTTTTCTTGAAATCTTATTGACAATGCGGCAGGGCATAGAC
>JAMCWG010000181.1 GCA_023475235.1 Chloroflexota bacterium | reverse complement strand
AGCGCCGGCCCGATAGATGTTTACTCTCGGGTCACGGTGGAGCTGACCGACGAGCCCGGCATCGTCGTCCCCGCCGGCTCGCCCAAGGCCGCAGCCGCGCTGGGGGCAGCCCTGCGCTTCCTGGGCGCGCCGGGCACGGGGGTACGTCTGACCATAGACTCACCCTTGCCCCGCAGCAAGGGAATGGGCTCCTCCACGGCGGACACGGCGGGCGCCATCTACGCCGCGGCCGCCGCCCTGGGCCGGGAGATTCGCCCTCACGAAGTGGCCCGCCTATGTCTGGACATCGAGCCCACCGACGGCTCGCTCTTCCCGCGCCTGGCCCTGTTCGACCATCGCCGCGGCTCACTGTACGAGGACCTGGGGCCTGCCCCGTCGATGGATATAGTGTTGCTCGATCTGGGCGGCCGGGTGGACACGCTGGCCTACAACGCGGTGGACCGCACCTCCCTGCTTCGCCGGCTTTCGCCGAGAGTCCGGCGCGCGCTGTCGCTGGCCCGCGAGGGTATCCGCAGGGGCGATCTGGAGCTCATCGGCCAGGCCGCCCTCCTGAGCGCGCTGGCCCAGCAGGAGGTGCTGCCGAAGCCGCCGCTGGAGTCGGTCATACGCGTCGCCCGGCGGCTGGGCGCCGTAGGAGTGAACGTCGGACACAGCGGAACGGTGATCGGCGTGCTTTTCCCGCCCGGCGGGGGCACCCCAGCCGCCCTCGCCTCCCTGCGGGATGCCGCTCCGGGGATTGAGTCGGCCCGGCTCTGCCGCCTGGTCGATGGGGGACCTCGGGCGCTCGCCCTGGCCCCCCGTAGCCGCTAGTAACGACTTCAGCCGCCAGGGCCTATTTGAAGATACGCGCCAGCAGTATCCCCAGCTCAAACAACAGGTAGATGGGAACGGAGACGATGGTCTGATTGACGGGATCCGGCGTGGGGGTGATGACCGCGCCGACGACGAAAGCCAGCACGACGGCGTAACGGCGAAGCCCGGCCAGCCGCTTGGGAGTGACGAGCTTGATCTTGCAGAAGAACCAGATGAGGAGCGGCGTCTCAAAGGCCGCGCCCACCCAGAAGATAAGTGTGGCCACAAACCCCACATAGTTGCTGACTCGAATCTGCGGCTCGGCAATGTTGCTGAAGGTCAGCAGATACCTCACGGCGAAGGGTACGAGCAGGAAGTAGCTGAAGGCAGCCCCTAAGCCGAAGAAAACGAACACGGCGGGCAAGAGGGCGTAGAAGTACCGTTTCTCGCTGCTGGTCAGTCCAGGGGCCACGAAGCGTACCATCTGGTAGATGATCACTGGCAGGGACAGAGCGATCCCCATCATCAGGCTTACCTTGAAGTAGGAGGTGAACATCTCCGTGACTTCGATGTAAGTCAGGTGCAAATCGGATGGACCGGCCCGCTTGAGGACCTCGAAGATCTGAGTTGCGAAGAAGAAACTGCCCCCGGTGGTCACCACCAGGGCTATCATCATCTTAACGATGCGGCTCCGGAGCTCCTGCAGGTGCTCCAGGAGCGTCATCTGGGCGCCATCCTGCACGTTGCTCACGGCCGCTCCTCGCCAGCCGGCATCGCTTCGACAGACGATGCGGAAGCGACCTCTGCTTCTGCCACTTTAAGACGGGCCCGTCGCTTCCGATCAGGCGGGCCGGCGCCGGCCTCTTCACGGGAATTATCCGGTGCGGCGGCATCAACGCCGGCTTCGCGGCCCTCTGCGCCCACCGGAGCAGCGGGCTCGACGACAACGGCCGTCGCATCCTCGCTTCCGTCGCCGGATGCGGGAATATCTGCCGCCAAGGCCGGGGCAGTAAGGGCCACATTGGGCTTGCGATGGGTCCTTCGGCGGGCCGGCGGTAGCTTGGTGTCCCGGCGCAGTCCCGTCTCGTCCGCCGGCGCTGCCGAGGGAACATCGGACGCCGCCTCGGCCTCGTCCGTGCCCGGGAGGCCTGCGTGCTCCTCCGCCGCCGTCTCCTGCGGCGGGGCCAATGGCAGCGGGTCGACGGCTTCTACTGCCGGCGCCTCCTTTGCCCGGACCTCCTCCTCCAGTTGCATGGACAGGTCATTGGTCAGCTCTTGCGACATACGGCGGAACTCCGCCACGCCTCGCCCTATATTTCGGGCAATGCCCGGCAGCTTGTCAGGACCGAACACCACCAGCGCCAGGACCAGTATGACCAACAGTTCCAGTGGGCCTACGCCCATAAACTCCAATTTGCACCACCCTCTAGCACCCGCTCACTACTGCCACCAAAGCCTCGCTAGTTCATCGGTAAACTAAAATAACATACCCGCCCCGCAACGCACAAGTGCCCCCGGGGCGGGCTACGGGCCCACCTGTATTATGGTTACGCCTCGATCAGAAGCTAGCTGAGATGCTCGTCGATGTAGTCCACCGCATTCTGAACGGTAGTGATCTTCTCGGCGTCCTCATCCGAGATCTCCATTCCGAAGTTCTCTTCCAATGACATAATCAGCTCGACCAGGTCGAGGGAATCGGCGTTCAGGTCGTCCACGAATGAAGCGGTGGGCACCACCTCGGCCTCGTCAACGCCCAGTTGCTCTACGACAATTTTCTTGACTTTCTCAAAGGTTTCTGCAGCCATACAACTTACCTCCACACGGATGTTGTTATTACTAGTCCGGGCCGACTAGCGCGCGGCCACCGTGCCCAGAACGCCATTGACGAATTTGCTGGAGGTCTCCCCTCCGTAGCGCTTGGCGAGCTCTACCGCCTCGTTGATAACCGCCTTGAGCGGCGTCCCGCTATTGTCAAATAGTATCTCGAAAATTGCAAGTCGCAGGATATTCTTGTCCACCAGCGCCATCTGCTCTATCGGCCAGTTGGGGGCCGCCTCCTGGATGACCTGGTCGATGCGCTGGAGATTGGCGAGGGTGCCCTCCACCAGATGGCGGGCGAATCCCGCCGCCTCCGGCTGCAGTCCCAGCTCGTCTAGCTCGCGCTCCAGCACATCCGCCGCCACGTGGCCGACGGCATCCCTCTCGAACAGCGCCTGCAGCGCAACCGATCGCGCCTGCCGTCTGATGCCGGCACTGGGCCGCCGCTTCCCGCCGGGAGACTCCTGCCTCGCCTCCATCCAGGCCAAATCCTGTTTGCTTTATTCTTTCGCCGGCAGCCCCGCCAGCCAACCCGGGAACCGTCGTACCCGCTCTGTCGTGCCGATGCTCTCAACCCCTGCATCGGGCACAATCCGCTTGATAAGCCCGCCCAGGACCTGCCCCGGACCGACCTCCACGAAGGCGTCCACTCCAAGCCCGGCTATCGCTTTTGCACAAGCGACCCATCGCACGGGCGAGGTCACCTGCTGCACCAACAGGTCGGGGATCGCGTTGCCATTCCCATAGCACAACCCCGTCACGTTGGCGAAGATACGGTATTTCGGCGAGCAAAACGTGGTGGTCGAAAGTCGGCGACCCAACGCCTGCGCCGCTGGCTCCATGAGGGGTGAGTGAAAGGCGCCGCTCACCGGCAGCGGCATAACGCGCCGCGCTCCCCGCTCCCTGGCCAGCCCTGCCGCCCGTTCGAGCGCCGGCAATTCGCCGGAAATCACGACCTGCCCCGGCGCGTTGTAGTTAGCCACCACAGCTACACCGTGCCCCGCGGCTGTCCTGCACACCTCGTCCACCAGGGCATCGCCGAGGCCGAGGATGGCCATCATCCCGCCGGGCCGGGCATCCGCTGCGGCCTGCATCAGCCGCCCCCGCTCCCGCACCAGGCTCAGCCCCTCCGCAAAGCTCATAGCCCCGGCCGCAACCAGCGCAGTGTACTCGCCCAGGCTGTGGCCGGCGTAGGCAAGGGCATCCAGGGGGGCGCCCACCTCTTCCGCGAGCGCCGCCCAGGCGGCCAGACTAACGGTGAAGATGGCAGGCTGCGCATTGACGGTCTGCCGCAGCTCGTCCTCCGGGCCACGAAAGCATAGCTGGGAAAGGGGAAACCCCAGCAGGTCGTCGGCCTGCTGGAACAGACGGCGGGCCGAAGGGTAGGACTCGAAAAGATCGAGGCCCATCCCCACCTGCTGTGATCCCTGGCCTGGGAAGACGATGCTTATCTTGGCCACCCGACTCTTACTCCGTACACCCGACGAGCCGCCACCGAGGTGGTCGGCTCGAACGTATGTTA
>JAMCWG010000047.1 GCA_023475235.1 Chloroflexota bacterium | reverse complement strand
CTCTAAGCAGAGGTCAGTAAGATACAAGGGGGCCATAGTCGACTCGTCTGCCAGAGGCGGCCTGCCCGCCGCAGGCGGGACTTCGTCCTTTGGCGAGCCTCCAGCGAGGGGACGGATGGGGGTGAGATAAACCACGCGGGCTGCCCAACCATCGGACAATGAAAAGACCCTATAGTAATGAGGAGACTGTTGAATCGGCTAGCTGGTTCATCGCTGATCTCGATATTCGGGTCAAGGTGGGGGGACAGCAGATCACAATCGAGGGAGGCATCCCGCTAGACAATGTTGGTATTGCGACCCAACCTTCTTCATCGTCGGGCCGCCCGCGGACAGCCTTCGCGTGACGTATCTTCATTCGTCGGTCACGGCAATCCCAGGTCCAGCAGCGATTGGGCAATGTTGTAAGTAGCGTGAGTGAGCATTGAGGCGCTAGTGCTGTAGCGCTGCCGCATCAGCCCCAGCCCGACACCCACGGCTAACACGACCAGCGTGGCCAGGCTCAGGCCATAATTCGAGTGCAGGAGGGCGAAGATGGCTGAGGTCAGGATTAGGCCGAAACGCGGCTGGAGCGCCCCTCGGAAAAGCGTTTCTTCGCCCAGGGCGGCAGATACCCCGATGGTCAATACGCCGACAGCAGTCCGCGACCACGGGCCATAGATCTGCTCGTTCAGTCGCCGCACCCCCTCATCTATCGGGAATCCGGCGCCGGAAGCCAACGCGAATACTAGCTGAGCGAGGGCGGCCATCGCGATCCCCGCGGCAAGGCCGAGACCTACATGGTGAAGTCTGGGCGCCACAAGCCCGAGGCGGTGCAGGACCGCCCTCCAGCCATAGCGGGATAGCAGCCCCACACCCACCATGCCCAGGGCGACCCAGAGCAACTCCTGTGTCCACAGGCCCAGCAATATTTGACCGTCGCTGTTACTAGCGGCCTGTCCCATTCCGGCAGCCAGATTGTCCAGTCCCATGCCGAGCAGGGTCAGAGAGTTAATGGGTACGAGCATCGTGTAGGCAAGGGCCACGGCGTGAGCGGTGCTGGCGGGGTCGATAGAGATAACGTGGGCGAAAAGCCGGCGGGCTGGCCGAAGCGGCAGCAGCATCCCGATGGCCGACGGCAGGACCAGACCAAGGCCCAGGAGGCCGGGCGAGGCGAAGCCTTGCATCATTGTTTTGGCCTCGCTTGGCGCCGGTCCCGACGCGATAGCGTTCAACAGCAGGAAGACCAGCCCGCCTGCGAGCATAATCATATAGTAGCCGACTAGGAAGATGTAGCTCAGCGCCGCCAGCCCGGTGCTGGGCCGGCCCCGCAACCGCTGCCGGTCGGCCATATTTGCCAGCCACATAATGATGATGAGCGGGGCGAACAACAGAAGCATAAGGACATTATTCAGCAAGCTCTGTCTACTTCCTCCGGCTGCCACCAATACCTGAAAACGCTGAAAAATGGTCGTGACAAGCGTACGGCGAGGCCTCTATGCGAGAAGCCGGCCCTGGCAGTACTCTGCCCCCCTGCGCGGGTTCCAAACCCGCGCAGGGGTTTTCTATACCATCAACCCTCACCCCTGCCAGATAGGAGGGGATGGCTGGCCTCTGCTTATTGCTCCCGCAGCTCCGCGCCAGCGGCGAAGCCAGCGTGCAGCGCCTTGCGGTTCGCCTCCTCGGTGCCCTTCGGAGCGCGGGCCAGAACCGCCTGCTCCAATCCCTCCTCGGAGACGACGCCGGTCAGGGCCGCGAGGGCGCCCAGGGCCACGATACTGGCCACGATCTCGGTTCCGGCCACCGCGCGGGCAATCTGGGTCAGGGGTATCTCGTAGACCCTGGCTTCAGTCTCTGGCACCTGCTTCACGAAGGTGGAGTCCACAAGGACCATCCCCTCGGGGCGCTGCTCATGCACATAAGCGTTGGCCGCCTCCTGGCTCATCGCCAGCAGGACATCGGACTCGGTGACTTCCGGGTACATCACCGGCTCGTCGCTAACGATCACCTCCGATCGGCTGGCACCGCCCCGCGACTGTGGCCCATAGACCTGGGTCTGGACGACTTCCTTCCCGTCGTAAATGCCGGCACCCTCGGCTAGAATGATGCCTGCTGTCACCAACCCCTGTCCGCCGGTGCCGCTCAGCCGCACTTCCCATTGCCTAGACTGCATCTTTCGCACTCCTCACCCGGTCGATGACTTTGTAGTACTCGCTGCTGAGCTCCGGCTCGATGCTCTCCTTGAACACGCCGACGACGATTTTCCCCTTGAGATCCTCCGGCGACATGGTCTTGGCTTTCTCCAGTGTAACCGTCAGCGCGTTCTGCTTCTTCAGCATCGCCACGGCGTCTCCCCAGCGGTTCATCCGTCCGTAGATGACCGGGCACTGACTGTCTATTTCGACGAGCGCGAATCCCGGGTGCTCGATGGCCCGCCGGACGATGTCGATGGTCTGTACCATGCGGTAGGTCGTGGTGCGGGCGATGAAGGTAGCGCCAGCCCCTTCTGCCAGCCTGCAGATATCGAAGGCCGGCTCCACCATGCCGTACGGAGCCGTGGTGGCATAGTCGCCCATGCGGGTGGCCGGCGAATATTGCCCGCCGGTCATCCCGTAGGTATGGTTGTTTATGATTATGGCCGTTATGTCGATGTTACGCCGGGCCGCGTGGATCAGATGGTTGCCGCCGATGGCCGTGGCGTCGCCATCGCCCATTATGGCGATAACATTGAGATCGGGGCGGGCCAGCTTCAACCCGGTGGCCATCGCCGGGACCCGGCCGTGGGATAGGCGCAGCTCATCGAAGTCCAGGTAGTTGCCGATATTGCCGTAGCAGCCGATGCCGACGGCGAAGGTAAACGACTCAGGCGCGCGCCCCGTCTCGTCGATAGCACGCGTCACCGCCTGCAGGACGTTGCCGATGCCGCAGCCCGGGCAGTAAGTAGTCGGAAAACGGTCGAAGTGGAAGTGCTCCTTCCTCAGCTCTTTGACTGGCTTTATCTTAGCCACGGGGCTGGCCTCCTTGGCGCCACAGCCGCAATGCCGTCGAGCACCTGCTTGGGGGTGATCAGCATGCTGTCCACCCTGGTTACGGATTCGATTCTGGCCTGGCCGGCGGCGCATCGCTCTACCTCCAGCACCATCTGCCCCAGGTTCATCTCCGGCACGACGATGGCCTCGACCTGTCTGGCCATCTCCCGCACCGCCTTCTCTGGAAACGGCCACAGGGTGGTGGTGCGGACCAGGCCGGCCTTTATTCCCATCTCCCGCGCTTGCCGTATACCGGCCTCGGCTGCCCGTGCCACTGGCCCGTAGGCAAACACGGCGACCTCGGCGTCGTCCATCAGCACGCTGTGCGTATCTGTCAGCTCCTCGATATGGGCCTCTATTTTGGCGGCGAGACGGCGCACGCTGTACTCGCACCACTTGGGGTCCGCCATCGCCGTGCCCCCGCGGAAATCGTGGACTGCCGAGTTGTAGTGCACCCGATATTTGCCGCCGAATGGCGGCATTTTCGGGACATTATCCGGTCCAGGATCGGCGCACTGATATTCCTCGGGCGGCACGGTGGGCAGGGGCCGGCTCCAGAGCTCGATCTCACCCGGCTCCGGCAGAACCACTTTTTCACGCATATGGCCGACCACGCCGTCCATCATCAACAGCACCGGTGTGCGGAGTCGCTCTGACCAGTTCACAGCCTTAACCGTGAGGTCAAAGGTCTCCCGCACTGACGACGGGCAGAAGGCGATCATCGGCATGCCCCCGTGCGGCCCCCAGCGGGCCTGCATCACATCCATCTGAGATGCCACGATATTGCCGATGCCCGGTCCCAGGCGCATGACATTGGCCACTACCAGAGGATATTCGGCAATGATGGCCGAACTAATGAACTCTTGCATCAAAGAGAAGCCAGGGCTGCTGGTGGCGGTCATTGCCTTAACCCCGCCACCGGACGCACCGACCACTGCCGACATGCTCCCCAGCTCGTCTTCCATCTGAATATAGACGCCCCCGACTTCGGGGAGGCGCCTGGCCATCAGCTCGGCCGTCTCGGTGGCCGGCGTGATGGGATATCCGGCAAAGAAGCGTACGCCAGCAGCGATCGCCCCCTCGGCGCAGGCTTCGTTACCCATCATCAGTCTGGCGCGCAGCTTGGCCTCCATATCAGCTACCCTCTGCCCGGTCGGAATA
>JAMCWG010000101.1 GCA_023475235.1 Chloroflexota bacterium | reverse complement strand
GCTGGAGGTGCACGCTCAGCTCCTCACCGAGAGCAAGATGTACTGCGGCTGCAGCGCCCGGTACGCGTCGGCGCCTCCCAATACGCTGGTCTGCCCCGTCTGCATGGGAATGCCCGGCGTGCTGCCCGTCATCAATCAGAAAGCCGTCGAGTACACCATCATGACCGGCCTGGCGCTGAACTGCACCATACCTGAGTCCAGCCGCTTCGACCCCAAGAACCACCCCTACCCCGACCTGCCCAAGGGCTATCAGATCTCGCAGTATGAGACGCCGCTGTGCCAGAATGGGTCTATGGCCATCGAGGTCAACGGTGAGAGCCGTCGGGTGGGCATCACCAGGGTGCACTTGGAGGAGGATACGGCCAAGCTCACCCACCGGACCGACCAGCTCTCCGGCTCGTACAGCTTGATCGATATGAACCGCGCTGGCGTGCCCCTGATGGAAATCGTCGGCGAGCCCGACCTGCGCTCGGCAGAGGAAGCCCGCCAGTACCTGGTGAAGCTGCGGACTATCCTTCAGTACCTGAGGGTATGCACCGGCAGCATGGAGGAGGGGGCCTTTCGCTGCGACGCCAACATCTCGGTGCGCCCGGCCGGCAGCACCACCTTGGGCAAGAAGGTGGAAGTGAAGAATATGAACTCCTTCCGGGCGGTGTATCGGGCGATGGAATACGAGGCCCAGCGGCAGATCAAGGCGCTGGAGGCCGGCGAAGAGATCCATCAGGAGACGCGCGGCTGGCTGGACGGGCAGGGAATCACCCTGAGCCAGCGCAGCAAGGAATATGCCCACGACTATCGCTATTTCCCGGAGCCGGACCTGCCTCCCCTGCACCTCAGCCGTGACTTTGTGGACGGTATCCGCCGGTGCCTTCCCGAGCTGCCAGATGCCAGGCGTGAGCGGTTTATGGCCGACTACGGCCTTTCGGCGTACGACGCGTGGCTCCTCACCGGCAGCGTGGAGATCGCCGACTTCTTCGAGAGCGGCACTCGCGAGTACCCCAATGCCAAGGCGCTGGCCAACTGGATCACGGGCGAGCTATTCCGTCTGCTGAATACTACCGGACAGCAGTTGAGCGAGGCCAGGGTGACGCCCGAGCGATTGGTAGAGATGCTGCGCTTGATCGATCAGGGGGCCATCAACCAGAACACAGCGAAGGTCGCCTTCGAGGAGATGTTCACCAGTGGCAAGCAGGCATCGGAGATCGTGGCCGAGCGGGGCCTCAGCCAGATCAGCGACCAGGAGGCGCTGCGGTCGGTCATCCAGCAGGTGGTGGATGCGAATCCCCAGGCCCTGGCCGACTACCGGGCGGGCAAGAAACAGGCGATTGGCTTCCTTACCGGCCAGGTGATGCGGGCCACCAGGGGCAAGGCCAACCCAGGTATGGTCAACCAGCTCCTGGCCGAGTATTTGGCCGAGCGGGGCGCCGGGGGCTGAGGCTGTGTGTCGACGGTCCCCTTAACACTAAGGGTAAGTGAAGGTAAGTAATCGTGGCTCAAGACAACTTCGATCTTTGTCCATTTCTCGGGGTAGAAGACGATCGCGAGACCAAGTGCATCTTCTCTTTCCCTGGGCACCGCTGCTATCGCGGCAACAAGCCGGAGGCAATACCGCTTAGGCATCAGGATGAATACTGCTTGAGTCGCGTTCACCATAGCTGCCCGCACTTCCCCGCGAGTGCCCTCCCGCCGAGCGAGCCTGTGGCAGCCAAAGAGGAATCTCAGCCGCCACGCGCCGCCGGGCCTGGCCCAGCGCCGGCCGCTGCCGGGCCGGTAGAAGCTGTTCTCAAGGAGCAAGCCGGACAGGAGCAGGCGGCAGGGCAGGCGGGGCCGGATCTGTCGGCGCCGGCACAGGCCCCGACCGCGCCCGCCAATGGCGAGGCTCCTGTCGGCGCGCCCGTGGAGGAGACCGCGCCGCCCCTGGCGTCGGACCTTCCCGCCTCGGAGATGGCCGTTCAAGGGGAGGCGACTGCCACCGCGCCGGGCGGGGATGCGCCGGAGACGGCGGGATTGCCGTCGCCTGCCGTGGACGCGCCTGCGGCAGCGGAGCCGGTCCCACCGAGTTCTGGGACGCCCGGGCCCGGCGAGCAGGGCGTGCAAGCTCCTGCGGCGCCATCCCCTTCGCCGGCCGAGGATACACAGGCAGAGCCGGCGCAGCCGACAACAGCGGAAGATGCCGCTGCCGGGCCGCCTGAGCAGCCGGGCGAGGCCGCGACCAAGGGCCGCCTCACGACGCGGACGCGGGGTATACTCGTCCTTACCGGTATGGTGGGGACGGCGGCCATACTGCTGGTAGCGGCGCTGGTGGTCATCGCGATGTACGGCCTCGACGGCTGGCCCGTATCGTCGGGCGCCGACCTTCCCCCGGCCGAGGAGGACGCCCTAGCAATGGAAACGGCTACTCCTCTGCAGTCCATAGCGTCCGCTCCGCCGGTCATACCGACCATGGCCGATGCACCGCTCCCGGCGGCCACCGCCCAGCCCACCATTAGCCGTACTCAGGTCGCCAGCGTTCCCGTCGCCGTCGATACGCCCACGCGCGTGCCGCCGACACCGACCAGCACTGTCCCGCCGCCGACGGCGACCAGGCCGGCCACGCCGACACCCGTGCCTGCCCCGCTGACGCCCGGTCCCGCCTGGCAGCTCCGGCTGGGCGGTGCGCAGCTCGCCCTGACGCCAGTTGCGGCGCCGTCGCCCACGGCCTCTTCCACCGCGGCTCCCCCTGCGGCAGTCGTTCCCGCGGCGCCGCCTCCTGCACCACCGGCGTCCACCAACGGGCATGCGACGACTCATGTGGTAGTTGCCGGCGAGAACCTCACCGCCATTGCCCGGCGGTACAACACCACAGTGGACGCGATTATGGCGATTAACAACCTGGACAACGAGAACCGCATCTACGCCGGCATGGTGCTAAACATTCCTGGGTCGCCGTAGCGCCCGGCGTCCAGTATGCTAGCCCGAAGCCCCGGCGCCGTCGGCACTGCTGGATACCCCCGCCGCGTCCCCCCTTGGGTGGACCTGCTGCTGGCGTGGGAGCTGATGTGGGTCGTCCCAGGGATGGCCCTGATCGATGTCCCCGGCCTGCCCCCCATGCTCCACTGGCTGGGCTGGGTCCTGCTGCTGGCAGCTTGGCCACTTCGCCTGCACTACCGGCTGGTCCGCCGCACGCCTCTCGGCTGGCCCATTGCTGTGTTTGGGCTGGGCTTGCTGGTCGGCCTCTATGCGTCGGTCGACTACCGTCTCAGTTGGGAAGCGCTCCAGAGCTTCGCGGCCAGCATCTTCTTCTACTACGCAATAGTGAACCAGGTCTCTCCCCGCCACATCGCGGCCATCGTGGCCATCAGCGTCGCCGCAGCTTTCGCCGCGATCCCGTGGGTTTTCGGCCAGGGGCAGGTTCCACCCTCGAAACTGATGGCGTACAACCAGTGGGCCATAGATCTGGCGGAGCGGATTGTTCCCCGCATCGGCCCCTATAGCCCGCACATGAATGCACTGGCCGGGGGGCTCAACGTCGTCATCCCGCTGGTGGTGGGGGTAGCCCTGTTTGGGCGGTGTCGCTGGCTGCGGGCGGTCAGCGGGGCGGCTGCGCTTGTCCTCCTGGCCACGGTATTGCTGAGTGGGAGCCGCGGCGCCTGGGTGGGCCTAACGGCGGCCTTCTTCGTCCTGGCTGCGCTGCGCTGCCGCTGGCTGTTTCTGCTGGTGCCGGTGGGCGTAGCGGCAGCCTACGCGCTGGTGGGCACGGGAGCGCTGGATACCACCGACTTGATGGCCGTCACTTCCGGCCAGACGCTGATCGGCCGCACCGAGGTCTGGCGTACATCGTTTGATATGCTGGCTGATGTGCCATTCACCGGCGTCGGGCTCGGCTCCTATCCGCTGGTCTACTCCTTCTATACGCCGCCGTCGTTGCCGGTCAGCGTGACCAATCCCCATAACGCCTTGATTCAGGTGTACGCTGATACCGGCCTGGCGGGCGTGACAGCGGTCCTGTGGGGAATCGGCGTGCTGGCCTGGATGGCGGTCCGCGTCTCCCGCGCGCCGTACCGTGGCGCTTACTATGGCCTGGCCATCGGGCTCGCCGCCAGCCTGGCGGGACAGATGGCCTACGGCGTCTTCGAGTCCACCGTCTCTACCGTCTTTATGGACCAGAGCGGGAGCTACCACGTGGTGGCGTCGCCCATGATACCTATGCTGG
>JAMCWG010000154.1:789-4195 GCA_023475235.1 Chloroflexota bacterium | reverse complement strand
CCGCCCCGTGCATGGCCTCCACCAGCGCCGTGCCGCCGGTCATGTTCTCGATGAGCCGCCCGATGCGGACGCGATGCTCGGCAGGCGTCCCCTCGACGCCCTGAAGGTATTTCTCTACGTACTTGCCCACCTCCGGGCTGGACAGGTCCTGCTCCGACGGCATTGTGGCGATGAAGCCTCCGGCGGCGTCCTGGGCCAGCCGGCATATCTCGTACATAGACCTGGTCACATTGAGCTTCGTGCAGTTCGCCAGCAGCGGGTCGGCCAGGTATGCCCCCGAAGCAGTGGGATATCCCTCGGCGGAGCAGGCGATTGACCCGCTGTACAGCGTTTCGGCCAGGTGCACCATCTCGGTCACTTTGTCCCGCAGATGGGAGGCGTTCGCCACGCCGTGCTGCCGGGCGAGGGCCACCGTCGCGCCGATCAGAACGTCGGCAACGCCTACCTTGCACCCGCCGTAGTTCTGGCGATGGTAGGTGGCGAAGCGCTCCACCAGCGGTCCGGCGAACTCGGTCTCGCCACACAGGAACACGCGCTCCCAGGGAACGAACACGTCGTCGAACACCACCAGCGCCTCGCCCCCTACGATGCCATACTGGGCGTTGCCCTGGTCGATAGTCCCTTCTTCTTTGCGCGTATCGTTGGTCTGGCGGCCAAAGATGTAGACGAGGCCGGGTGTGTCCGACGGGATGGCGAACGCCACGGCGTAGGCCTCCTCCTCAGGCGATAAAGCCACCGTCGGCATAGCGATGATCTGGTGGGAATTCACGGCGCCGGTCTGATGGGCCTTGGCGCCCCGGACCACGATCCCGTCGCCACGCCTTTCCATGATGTGCAGGTACTGGTCGGGGTCGGCCTGCTGGCCGGGCGACTTGCCGCGGTCGCCCTTGGGGTCGGTCATCGCCCCGTCGCTCATCAGATCGTGCGACTGCACGTGGCGCAGGTACTCGAGGAAACGCCGGTGGTAGTCCGTCCCCCGCTTCTGGTCGACCTCGTAGGTGACGCCGTAGAGGGCGATCAGGGCATCCATCCCCACGCAGCGCTGAAAGCATGTACCGGTGCGCTGGCCGATGGCCCGCAGCATCTTCACCTTGCGGATGAGGTCGTCGGCGCTCTGCGGGATGTGGGTGAAGCGGCTGATGGGCGCGCCCGTGAGGTGCGACCTGGCGCTCACCAGCGCCTCATACTGCGGGTCGAGGCCCATATCGTAGGTGATCGCGGCGGCGCTGATGTGGGGCCGGATGGCCGGATGCTCCACCACGTCCTCGATGCGGCGCCCCCGGTAGTACACCGGCATAGGCCCCCGCCGCCGCAGGCTATCGATGTACTGCTGGCCCGTCATCATACCGCTCATATGCGCCTCCCTGCATCCTTCTGCGCGCATTCTACACTGCAGCCCCGTATGGAGCAACGGCATACCGTACCTGGACGGGGTCCTTCTTGTTTATCGAACGCAGCCCAAAACGGGGCGCACACGCGGATGCGCCCCTACGAAAACACGCTCGATCTCGATAACCGAAAGACCCTGGATACCCGGGGTGGAGGCCAGCCGTCCTACTATCTGGCCGGAACTGGCGCAGTCCGCACGCGTGTGGCCGCCCGACGGAAGCGCAGCGACGGTCTTGTCTCGGCCGGGTCCGGCACGCCCTCGGCGCTCAGCGCCGTGTCGTGCTCGCGCTCCAGCTCCTCCAGCGGGCCTGCCTCCAGCGCCAGCATTGGACAGGCCGCGGCGCAGGCCGGTTGCTCGCCAGCCTGCAGTTGGTCCAGGCAGAAGTCGCACTTCTGCATCTTGGGGTTCGACTCTTCGCCGAACTGCGGAGCATCGTAGGGGCAGGCCTCCAGGCAGAAGCGGCCGCAGATGTCACCGCCCAGGCAACGCTCGCGGTTGACGACCACGATGCCATCCGCTTCGCGCTTCTCGATGGCGCCGGCCGGGCAGGCCGCAACACAGGCGGGGTCGGCGCAGTGATTGCATGCCAGCGAAAGGCGCAGCAGCCTGACGTTGGGGTACTTCCCTCGCTCCAGTAGCCGCACCTGCCGCCAGTGCGCGCTCCCAGCAGGAACGTTGTTCTTGTCCTTGCAGGCTACCGAGCAGGTGTGGCAGCCGATGCACCGCTCTTGATCGAAGTAGAATCCTACCTGCATCACAGTCTCTCCACTTCCACCAGGCAGCTATGGGTGGTCGCCCCATCAGCCACAGGCGTGTCCTCGTCTCGTGTCAGCACGTTGGCGCAGCCGCTCAAATCGACGCCCTGGCCGTCCGGCGCATACCATATGCCCTGATAGATGCACACCACCCCCGGCATTATCCGCTCGGTCACCTTGGCCGGCAGGTGCACCTCGCCCCGCCCGTTGAACACCTTGACCAGCTCGCCGTCGGCGATGCGCCGGCTGGCTGCATCGGCCGCGCTCATCCACACGGCGTGCGGCTCCAGCTCTTGCAGCCAGGGCAGATTGGTGAGCGTGGAATGGGTGAACTTCTTGCAGTGGGGCGTGATGATCTGCAGCGGGAACTCCTGCGCCAGCGGGTCGTCGCGGCTCTCCCAGGGCCGCACGTACTTGGGTATCGACGGGACAGTATCGGGCTTACCAATGGCCTCAAGCCGGGGCGAGTACAGCTCGATCTTGCCGGAAGGGGTGTTGAACGGGTGATGCTCCGGGTCCTCGATCTGCTGGCGAAAGGCCACATAAGGCTGGATGCGCTCGAAGTAGAACACTCCTTCTCGCTGAAATCGCTCGAAGTCCTCGATATCCGAGCCTTCGGTGAAGCTGCGCAGCCATTCCACGTCGGTCTTGTCGTTGTAGCCGCTTACCCCGAGCCGGCCCGCCAGCTCGGTGAAAATCTGCAGATCCGACTTGCACTCGTACATCGGCTCGATGACCTTGGACATATAGATGGCGTAGTCCCGTGCCACCACGATGTCCTCCCGCTCGAACCAGGTGGTGATGGGCAGCGCGATATCGGCGAACCTGGCCGTCGGCGTCATAAACTGCTCGTGCACGACCACGAACTCCAGCTTTCGCATCGCCGCCACGCTCTTGGCCACGTTACCGAACTGGTTCAGGATGTTCCGGCCCGATACGTACACCATCTTGATGTCGCTCTCGTAGCCGCCAGCCTTCCCTTCCAGGACGGCATCCGCCCATTTATTGATGGCGATAGTCACGCCAGCAGGGTTCTTGCCGGTGGGTATCTTGCCGACGGGCCGGCGCGCGTAGGACCGCATCATGTAATGACCGGCGGCGTTTCCGCCCGAGATACCGACGTTGCCGGTCATTCCGGCCAGGGCGATGCAAAGCCGGCTGGGCTGCTCGCCGAAGGCGGTGCGCTGGTGGCCCCATCCGGGCACCAGCGCCGCCGGCTTGGCCGAGGCATACTCCCGCGCCAGGCCCGCGATCCTCTCCT
>JAMCWG010000154.1:0-779 GCA_023475235.1 Chloroflexota bacterium | reverse complement strand
GCCGCAGATGGGCGCCGCCCACTCCGGCGTCTTCTCCTGGCCGTCTTCGACGCCTAGGAGGTAATCGCGAAACGCCTCGAAGCCCTGGGTATACCGGTCCAGGAAACTCTGGTCGTGCCGTCCCTCGATGAGGATCACATAGGCCATCGCCGCCAGCATCGCGCCGTCCGACCCCGGCCGGATGGGGACCCACTCGTCGGCGTAGGCCGCCATCGTATCCGTGTACCGCGGGTCAACCCCCACGATCCGAATGCCGCGCTCCTTGGCCCGCATCAGGTTGAACCGGCTGTGGGTCCCGGAGGTAGTCTCCGCCGGATTCCACGACCAGAGGAGAATGAACTTGGAGTTCACCAGGTCCTCTGTGTCGTTCCCGGCATCGGCGGTGCCATACGAATAGACCGACGCTATCGTGGCGCCGCCGTAGGAGGTGTGCCCACGGCGGCCGGTACAGCCGCCGGACATATTGAGGAAGCGTGCCACTGGCCCGTCGGTGGTGGGATGCAACTGGCCCTGGCTGCCGGAGCCGCTTCCCTCGAAAATGGCCGTCGGCCCGTATTCCGTCTTGATCCGCGCCATCTCCCGCGCGATGGTATCCAGGGCCTCGTCCCAGCTTACTCGCTTGAAGCGGCCCTCGCCCCGCTCGCCGACGCGCCTCAGAGGGTACTGCAAGCGGTCGGGGGCGTACACCCGCTGGCGGTAGACCCGCCCTCGGGCACAGGCCCGCAGTCCGGGCGCGCCTGCCGGCCCCTCCGCCGTGCTCAGGCGCACGATCACGCCGT
>JAMCWG010000163.1 GCA_023475235.1 Chloroflexota bacterium | reverse complement strand
TGTGTCATCGGAATAATCGTCCTCGCCGTCCTGGCCGGCGGCGCGCTCGCTGCCAACAAGCTGGGAATGGCGAACCTGGAAGCGCCTCAGCCGGCGCAGAGCGCGGCGTCCGCCCTGCCGCCGGTGAAATCGGGTGACCTGGTGTCGGCCGAGGGCAAAGTGGTGCCCCTGCAAAACGCCGTGCTCAGCCTGCCGGTGGGCGGCATCGTGGCCGAGGTCCTCGCCGCCGAGGGCGAGCAGGTGAAGGCCGGCCAGGTGCTGGCCCGGCTGGAGAGCGGCAAGCTCCGGGCTGCAGTCGCCCAGGCCGAGGCTGGCGTGCTGAAGGCCGAGGCCCACCTGGATGAGCTGACGGCCGAAGCCCGACCCGAGGAGGTCGAGGCCGCTAAAGCAACCATTGCCGGCGCCCGCGCCAGGGCGCAGACCGCCGCGGCCGGCGGGCGCGCCGAGGACGTGGCGGCCGCCGAAGCCGGCGTGGCCAGCGCACGGGCCAGGCTTGACCAGGTGCTGCAGGGAAACACCAATGCCGAGCTTCAGGCCGCGGAGGCAGAGGTGGCCGCCGCCCGCTCCCAGCTCCAGCGGGCCGAAGCAGATCTATATAAGGTCAAGAACCCGGACCCCGATGCGGTCCGCCAGGCCCAGATCGATGTGGAGCGGGCCAAGAATAATCTGTGGGGCCTCTATGTGAAGCGGGATGGCATCTGCGGGCAGGTGGGAAAGACCGGGTTTGAGTGCATCGCCGCCAAGGCCGCGGCCGCCGCTGAGGAGAGCAACCTGCATACGGCGGAAGAGAACCTGCGCATTCGCAGCGCCGGTGGCAAGCCCGAGGATGTAGCGTCCGCACAGAAGGCGGTGGAGAGCGCCAAAGCTCAGGTCACCAGCGCCGAGCAGAAGCTGGCCCAGATGCGGAGCGGCCCCACGGCCGACGAGGTAGCCATTGCCCAGGCGGCCGTCGACCAGGCCGAAGCCCAGGTTGCCGTGGCGGCAGCCCCTCCTCGGCCCGGCACTGTCGCCGCCACCGAAGCGGAGATACGCCACGCCCAGGCACAGCTCGACCTGCTCCTGGCCGGCCCGCGGCCGGAGGTGGTGGCCGCCGCCAAGGCCGACGTCGCCGCCGCCAAAGCCACGCTGGAGCAGGCCAAAGCTGCCCTGGCCGAGACGGAGCTGCGAGCACCGTTCGCTGGAACGCTAGCCTCGATGGACGTCAAGCCCGGCGAGCAGGTGACCGCCGGCGCGCAGATCGCCAGGATTGCAGACTGCTCGGCCTGGCAGATCGAGACGACCGACCTCACTGAGCTGAGCGTGGTCCGCATTCGGGAGGGCAGCCCGGTGACAATAGGGTTCGATGCTATCCCCGACCTGCAGGTGTCCGGGATGATCACTCGCATCAAGTCTCTGGGCGAGAAGAAGCAGGGAGACATCGTCTACACGGTGATAGCCAGGCCCAACCAGTACGACGATCGGCTACGGTGGAATATGACGGCGTCGATCAGCATCGAGTCGGGGGCAACGGAGTCAGCGTCCGAGAGGCCCGGCGAAGCGGAGGCCGGGGCGGCCGAGGCCAAGCTTGCCGGGAAGTGATGCCGTACCGCCCTACCGGACCGATGGCCGGCGATGTTGCTCGCCGGCCATCGACGTGAAGCCCGCGGCTCAATAGCCCTTTGCTGGTGAACCGGCACCTGAGGCGGCCAGCAACATAAGGAAGAATGCTACGACGAGGCCGCTGACCAGCGCCGATAGCAGCCACCTGCCCCAGCCGCCCCGGCCACTGCCCCGGCATTCACGGGCCAGCCGCTCTCGCTGAAGCTCACGCTGCAGACCCCGGCGACCGTAGTCCACGGTCGCGTCCCAAAGCCACCAGTTGTTCATCTAACAACGCCTCCAACGTCGATACCCCGCAGTGTCGCCAGCAGGTGCTCCGGCGGGTCCCCTTTGCTCACAAAGGCATCGGCCCCGGCGGCCAAGGCCGCACGACGCACCTCCGGCCGGCCGCTCAGGGTAACCACCGACAGGCCGGGACACAGTGCGCGCAAGCTGGACAGCATAGCCCGCCGGGTGCGCACACGGGAAAGGCTGGCGTCCAGCCCGGGCAGTTCCCAATCCAGTAACAAGAGGTCCGGGTGTACCGCTTCCAGCAGCGCCAGCATGCACGCCGCTTCACCGGCCTCCGCCACCACCTCCAGCCCCGCTTCCTGCTCCAGCAGGAGCCGCAGCGCAGAGCGGACCTCTGGTTGATCGTCAGCCAGCAAAATGCGCATCTACTTATGTTCACCTCGCTGCTAGATTTGGCGAGACGGACCATCGTTACCTCGTGGGTCGCTGTCCTTCGCGTCCAACACTAGAATAAGATAGTGGCGATCGCCGTACATCTGGCATATGGAGAGAACAGCGCCTGGCCAGATGAACGATCTTTTTCCTGGCCACATGGCCAGGTCGACGACCCGCCACGTGGCCAGCCGGTGGTCCCGCCAAATGGCAGATGCGCCGGAGGGACGATTGTCGTAGTGTGGGAGGCGTATTAACGAACCAGCAGTCCCATTTTCGGCTGAAAATGACCTGCCGGCGCCGAGTTTGTCGAGGGCCGAGCCGTTGGACAACCTATGTGCGTTGGACAACCTATGCTATCATTGTTTCCTGGAGAGCAACACGTGAGACCTGCTCAGCGGTGATCGGGTCCTCACCACAAGCAATGGATTCGAGGTTAGTAACGTGTCAGGGATGTCACGGCGCCAGTTCCTTCGCCTTGCCGGGGCGACCGCCGCCGGCGCGGCGCTCGCTGCGTGCAGCCCGACGTTGTCGAAGCCAACCCCCAGCGAGACCGGCAAGGCTCAACTGGTCTACCAGGACTGGAGCACCGATTGGTTCCCGCCCCTGGCCCAGCACATGCTCGAAGAGTTCCACGCTACCCACCCCAACATCCGTGTCTTTTACGTCCCCGATCCAGAGAATCTGGAGCAGAAGGTGCTGGCTGGTATGCAGGCAGGGAGCGCGCCGGACGTGTTCCAGGGCTGCTGCACGTGGTTGCCCATCCTCGCTCAGAAAGGATACACCCTCGATCTGCGCCCCTATGTGCGAGCCGACCTAGACCGGGCGACCATCGACGACTGGGACCAAGCCCAGTACCGGTCCTTCTTCACCCGAGACGGGCGGCAGTACGGCTTGCCCAAGTACCACGGCGCGCTCGGCCTCTACTACAACAAAGACATCTTCGACCAGTACAAGGTCAGCTATCCCGACGGGAGCTGGACCCACAACGACTATCTGGCGGCGATGAAGCGGTTGACCCGTGACCGCGACGGCGACGGCAAGACAGACCTGTGGGGCAGCATGGTGGACATCTCCTGGGACCGCATCCAGATGTACGTCAACGGCTGGGGCGGCCACTTCGTGGACCCGAACGATCCTGCACAGAGCCGGATGTGCGAGCCCAACGCGATGGAGGCGTTCGAGTGGCTCCGCGCCCGGATGTGGAACGACAAGGTGATGGCCAACCTCCTCAATGTTCAGAACATGGGAACGCGCCAGGCCTTCGTCGCCAGGCGGGTCGCCATGGTGGAGGACGGGTCCTGGGCGCTGCGCGACGTCCTCGCAGGGGCAGACTTCCGGTTCGGCATAGCGCCCTACCCGGCAGGGCCGGCCCGCCGGGTTACCCTGGCTACCACCGATGGCTTCGGCATATATGCCGGGACGAAGCATCCCGATGCAGCCTGGGAGCTAATGAAGTTCCTCATCAGCAAGGAATATGGCCGGGCGATGGCCCGCGCCCACTTTCTCCAGCCGGCACGCGCTTCCCTGGTAGACGAATGGGTATGGCCGATGCGACGCGGCTGGCGTACGCCGCCTGGGACCAGATCTTCACCCTGGGCCAGGCCCCCGTAGAGCAAATGAGGACCGTCTGCCGCCAGATACAAGACGCCCAGCGGCAGACGTCATAGGGCATCGGCGATGCTGCTCGAAAGACTGCGAATCGGGCTTCGTACCAAGATCATCGCCTGGTCTTTCGTTCCGACGGCGATCATCCTGGTCGCCGTTGCTCTGGTCACCTTCTACGCCTACCAACAGGTGACGGAGGATCTAGTTATCGGTCGCAATCGGGAGTTGAGCCGCCTCTCGGCCGGCCAACTGGCGACAGAAGTGGCGGAGTACTCTACCACTCTGGACACCCTGGCGCGCACGTCGGGTATCCAGAGCAATGATCCATCGGTCCAACGCGCCGCCCTCAAGGGGGCTCGAAA
>JAMCWG010000138.1 GCA_023475235.1 Chloroflexota bacterium | reverse complement strand
CTCTCCCTGCAAGGGAGAGGGGACGTCACATCGCAGATCTTCTTCCTTGCCTTCCTCCAGAAGAGGCGTCGGACCCGAAGCCTGATCTCCCTTCTCCCTCCCAGGGAGAAGGGACGGGGGTGAGGGTAGAATTGCTCCCTCACCCTCACCCTCTCCCTCTCCCAGGGAGAGAGGGGATGAAGCTGTCGATTTTACCGCTCCCTCACTCTCTCCCAGAGGGAGAGGGATACCGTCAGCGTCGACCAGCGAAAGCTGCGGGCCGCAGACGGGGCAGGCGTTGGGCTGCGCGTGGAAACGCCGGTCCAGCGGGTCGTCGTACTCGGCCTGGCACCGCGGGCACATTCGAAACACCCGCATGGTGGTGTTGGGCCGGTCATACGGGATGTCGGCGATGATGGTGAAGCGAGGCCCGCAGTTGGTGCAGTTGGTGAAAGGATAGCGGTAGCGGCGGTCGAGCGGGTCGAGTATCTCCCGGCGACAGGGCTCGCAGGTGGCGATGTCCGGCGAGACGAGCTGGTACTGTCCCTCCTGGGCGCGGCTCTCTCGTATCTCAAAGCCCGTGTAGCCGGCCGGCGGTGCGCTCTCCGCGGCGATGTGCTCGATGCGGGCCAGGGGCGGCACGTCCCTCACCAGCTCGCGCTCGAAGGCCGCCAGCGCCTCGGCCTCGCCCTCCACCTCGATCTGCACGTCGCCGGACGTGTTGCACACCCAGCCGGCCAGGTGGTGCTTCTTCGCCTTCGTGTACACGAAGGGGCGGAACCCGACTCCCTGCACGACGCCGCGCACGCTGATGCGCCGCCGCTTCACTGTCTCCAACTTCATATG
The DNA here is from genome assembly GCA_023475235.1 of Chloroflexota bacterium. GTDB lineage: Bacteria > Chloroflexota > UBA6077 > FW602-bin22 > JAMCWG01 > JAMCWG01. Next base: position 3,422 of record JAMCWG010000138.1, on the reverse strand, counting down.
CTCATCAGAGATGCCTCACGCAAGGACGTCCCTGTCCCTCTAGGCTTCGCTCTCGTCGGTCCGGCTTTGGCCCGCCGCCAGCCGCGCCAGCAGCCAGTCCGTCCACGCCTCGATCCCTTCGCCTGTCCGGCACGACACCTCGATGATGGCCGCCTTCGGGTTCAGGCCGTGCACGGCCCGGCGGAAGGCCTCCAGGTCGAAGTCGGAGTAAGGCAGGAGGTCGATCTTGTTCAGCACCACCGCCTCGACCTCGCTGAACATCAGCGGGTACTTCTGCGGCTTGTCGTGCCCCTCGGCAACACTCGCCAGCATCACCCGACACTCCTCGCCCAGGTCGAACTCGGCCGGGCAGACGAGGTTGCCGACGTTCTCCACGATAAGGAGATCGATCTCGCCCAGCGGCAGCGCCTCCAGTGCCCGGCCCACCATATTGGCGTCCAGGTGGCAGGCCCCGCCGGTGTTTATCTGCAGGGCCGTCACGCCCTGCCCGGCGATGCGGTCAGCGTCGATGGTAGAAGCGATGTCTCCCTCGACCACGGCGAGGCGCGGCCCCTGGCGCAGCCGCTCGATGGTGCGCAGGATGAGACTGGTCTTGCCGGCCCCCGGCGAGGCCATCAGGTTCAGGGCGAAGACGCCTGCGCTCCGCAGCCGCTGCCGGTTCTCGGCGGCGATGCGCTCGTTAGCCCCCAGTATGTTCTGGAGTATCCGTATCTCCGTCAACTTCAATGCTCTCCAAGAGTAGCTCGCGTCCGGCCACTATCTCGGCGCTGACGCTCCCGCATGCCGGGCAGGCCCAAATAGTGTCGTCGGGCGCGTAGGTTGTGCTGCAGTCCCGGCAGCGCGCCTGCGCCGGGACCCCGCGGAATGCGATGGTGGCCCCCTCGGCGATGGTGTCCCTGGCGACGAAGTCGAAGTAGAAACGGGCGCACTCCTCGGCGACGCCGGTCAGGTCGCCGACCACCAGGCTGAGGCTGGTGATGCGTTCGGCGCCGGCCTCCCGCGCCTTCGCCAGGGCCAGCTCAAGCATGCTTTGCGTTACCGACAGCTCATGCATATTGTTTCCCGCCAATACATTTTACATTGGGCGGGCATAGCGGGCAAGGGCGCGCTCACTCGCCGGACCGGACGAAGTTCTGGCGCAGCAGCGAAAAATCGAGTAAGGGAACGGCCCGGAGCATACAGAAGGAAAAGCGGAAAGTCAATATGTTGGGGAAGGGTAGAATGGCAACAGTGTTCCCCCTCCGTGTACGGAGGGGGAACGCGGCTTGGCAAAAACGTTCCCCTCTCCCGATGGGAGAGGGGACAGGGGTGAGGCCGGCTGGACGGGTGGCGGCTCCCGCCCTAGTGCCTTCCCCTACCCTGGCCTTCCTTCGATTCCTCCGACCGTCCCGGCGGGCCCTGCCCGGTGTCGCCCCGCGGGCCGGCCTCACCGTTGCCCCGCTGGTCGCCTCTGTCTTTCACCTTCGGCGTATCGTCATCCTGACCCCGGCCGGGCGTTCCTCTGCCCTCGGTGTCCTTCGGCTCTTCGGCCGGCGGTGTTGGCACATTCACCCCAGGGCCCACCGTCCCCGTGCCGCCACCGGCTGGCGCATCGTCCCCCCGGTCACGATGGCCCGGCGCGTCCTTCTCCTTCTTGGGTCCGCCTTGCTGGAGACTTGTGTCTCCTCTTCGTCGTCCCGGCCCCTGGCCTTCAGCGTCACCTGGGGCTGCGGGCTCTGCCCGAGCGCCGTCACCAGTGCGCTATAGTCGGCGTAGAGCTTGGCGTAGTTGTCGGCGCTGATGTGGCCGGAGCGCTGGAAGGCGTTCAGCTCGTTCAGGAAGGCATTGAGGATGTTCGCCGCCGTATCGGCCCGCCCGCGCTGGATGGCCTTCTGGATCGCCTCCAGCTTGGCGAGCAGCCCGTTCTCGCTGTTCCCACGCACCTCGGGATCATTGGCCAGCGCCTCCACATCGGAGATGGTCTGGGTCAGGCTGAGCGGCAGAGTCCCGGATACCAGTATCGTCACCGTCGTCGTCACCGTTGGGGTGCCGGACGCGACGGCCGTTGCCGTCGATGTGGGCGTACCCGCCGTCACCGTGGCCGTGGGCGTGCCCGCGGTCGCGGTGGCGGTCGGCGTCCGGTCATCGGCGTCGCCGGCCCGCTTGAGATGCTTGGGGTCGCTGTACGCAGAGGCACTGATGAGTATCAGGCCCCGTTCCGCGGCGCGATTGGCCTTCTTCAGCGCCGCCACAGCCGGCTCGGGCGCCTGCTCCTGGGCCGACGCCAGCTCGGTCTGCTGGAGGGCCAGGTTGTCTGCAAGCTGGACCACTATTCCACTCACATCCTTACCCGCCATAGCCGCCTGAGCGACGTGGTCGTCGATCTGGTCCAACTCCTGGACGAAGGCCTCGGCCGCGGCGCTGACGGCGGCCGGACGCCCGATCTGGGTCGCCCTTTGAATCTCATCCACCCGTCGAGCCGCAAGCTCCAGGTGCGCCTGCGCCTTCGCCTCGTCATCAGGGGCCAGGCTGAGCTGCAGCCCCTCCACGCTTGTCTTGATCTGATACAGCGGATCGTCCGGCAGCGCGTCCTGCGATGCGTAGATCACCCCGCTCCCGCTGGCCGCAAGCAACAGGACTACCAGCGCCGCGATCAGTGCCGGCCGCAGGCCCATTCCGCCCGCGGCCAGCCGCGGCGACTGCTTCCAGCCGCCGAAGAGGCTTCCCCAGAAAGACTGCCGCCCCGATGCTCCGAGCCGGCTGTCGCCGGCAGCGATGGTCTCCAGCAAGGCGGCCCGACCCCGGATGCGGAACGTGGGATCGGGGGCCACTGCCGCGGGCGGCTCGATGGCCCGTGCCACCGCCAGCAGGTCATGCAATTCCTCGGCGGCGCCCGGATTGGCGGCCAGGCACTCCCGCAGAGTCGTCCGGCCGGCCGCAAGCTCTGCCAGGCAGTTATCCAATAGCTCAGGCGTGACTTTTTCCATCAGCCTTTCACCTCAAAAGCGAGTAGACGCCGCAATTCGGCGAGCGCTCGATACTGAATGACGCGCACGGTACCCTGGCTCTTGCCGATGATCGCCGCAATATCCGTATAACAGAGGTCTTCGACAAAGCGCATGACGATCACTTGCTGCTGCTCGGGCTTCAGCCGCAGGATGGCCCGGCGGACCGCCTGCCGGTCGTACTTCGCTAATGTCTCGTCTTCCGGGTCTGCCCAATACTGCCCATCCACTGGCGGCTGGTCCGGCAGGCAGATTTCTTTCGCCTTCCTGAAGAAGCTCATCACCAGGTTATGGGCGATGGTGAGCAGCCAGGCGATGAATGAGGCGCCCGTATACCGATAGCGTCCGACCGACTCCCAGGCGCGCAGGAACACCTGCTGCGTCAAGTCTTCGGCGTCGCCCTGGTTGCCGACCCAGTGATACACGTAACGGTAAACG
>JAMCWG010000167.1 GCA_023475235.1 Chloroflexota bacterium | reverse complement strand
AATGGTAATGACGGTGGGCTTTCTGGTGGTGGCGGCACTGGTCTCGTCACAGTCCACCGTCTAGCCCTCCGAACGGTCGGTCAGACCAAAACCTGATCTGAGGTGCGAGATGCTTAGCCTGCTGGACATCGCGGAGCGGACCCAGAAGGGCCCCAAGATGGAAGAAAAGGACTGGAACCTGGGTCTGTTCCACAAGGTAAGCGAGCTGGCGCGTGAGCACGGCATCGCCTACCCTGGCGGGGACACCTGGTTCAACACGGACGACGACCTCGCGGAGCGGGCCTTCCGGGCTGGGCTGGACTTCCTGACCCAGATGGGCATCTACTGCGTGACTACCAACCGCGTGATCCAGCTCACTAAAGAGGAGGTGCTGGCGGCGGCACGTGAGGCACCGCGCGAGATCATCGTGGGCGCTGACCGAGATGCGCGCGTCATTCGGAAGCAGCCAATGGAGACCAGGGGCCCCCTGAACTTCCGGCCCGGCCACCACGCCCCCTTCAGCGAGGAACTGGCACCGCTGATCGTCAAGAACTTCGCCGAGATACACGGCACCGACTACCTGGAGGGCTTCAACTTTACCCAGACCGACGGCCGCGAGGTCTACGGGATGCCGCTGGAGGCGTACGCTGCCCGGAGGGAGATCGCCTGGATGCGGGAGGGGGTGCGCAAAGCGGGGAAGCAGGGCCTGGCCGTGGCGCTGTACCCCATCAGCACGCGAGCTGGTGTGCTGGTGGCGCCGATGGACCCGGACTACGGGCTGCGCCGGACGGATGGCTGCATGCTGTCCGTGCTGCCTGACGTCAAGATCGAGCTCGACCTGCTCACCGCGGCGATGGTGTATGAGGACTACGGCTGCTTCCGCGTCAATGGCGGCGGCTCCGGCAACATCGGCGGCTTCTGCGGCGGCGTAGAGGGCGCGGTGGTAGAAGGCATGGTCAAGCCCATCGTCGGGTTCCTGGCCTACCGCGACCGGTTGTCCTATGCCGGCGTCGGCACTATGGCCCGCACCACCACGCGCACCATCAATGCCGACCCCCGCGTCGTCTGGGGCTCGTCGGTGGTCTGCCAGGCCCTTAACCGCCATACCAACGTCATCACCTTCGGCGCGGGCGGTGGCGGCGGCAGCTCCGGTCCGGGCACGGAAACGCACCTGGTCGACTGCGCGATGCAGGCCGTCGTGACCCCGATCAACGGCAACAACCTGACCGGCGCTCGACAGGGGCGGGCCCGGATGAACGCATCGCAGTCACCCCTGGAGGCCGAGTGGAAGTGGGAGGTGGCCGAGGCCACCATGCGCGCCGGCCTCACCCGCGACAATGCCGGCGAAGTGCTGTCGCGGCTGGCCGCCAGGATCCAAGGCAAGCCGCCTGAGCCCGGCCTGTACATCCCCGATATCTACGACCTGGTCCGCCACCAGCCGAAGCCGGCCTACCGGGAGATATACCTGCGGGTGAAAGAGCAGGTGGCGGCCGCCGGCCTGCCCCTGGCCTGAAGGGCGGCAGGCGGATATCATGCTTCTCGCTATCGGACGGCGTAGCCCCTGAACTGTGACGCGAGTTGCGGGGGGATGCAGCCTTCGATCAATGTGCCGTCCGCCGTATATCGCTCGCTGGTGACGGTGCCCCGCTGATGGAACAGGTGCACCAGGTGGCTGGCCCGATAGGGCAGCCGCACCTTGAGGGACACCATCGCCTGGCCCAGGACCCTATCGATAGTGGACAGGAGCTCGGCCAGCCCCCAGCCTCTCTGTGCAGAGACCAGCACGGCGTTGGGATAGCCCAGACGCAGCTCCTCCAGCTCCGCCAGGGGCGGCTCCCCACCGGCGCGCATGTGGCCTTCCCTGTCGTAGGGGTCGGCTGACAGGAGGTGGTCGATCTTGTTGAGGACGGTGACCACCGGCTTATCGGCGACGTGTAGCTCCGCCAGCACCTTTTCTACCGCCTGGCTCTGCTCCCAGCCGCTGGGGTGGGTAACGTCGATGACGTGCACCAGCAGGTCGGCGCTCTCCAGCTCCTCCAGGGTAGCGCGAAACGCGGCCACCAGGGTGGTCGGCAGCTTGTGGATGAAGCCCACCGTATCGCTGATGAGTGCCTCGCGCCCGGTGGGCAGGACGATGCGCCGGGTGAGGGGGTCCAGGGTGGCGAAGAGGCGGTCCTCGGCCAGGACGCCGGCGCCGGTGAGGGCGTTCAGCAGAGTGGACTTACCGGCGTTGGTGTAGCCGACCAGAGAGACGACTGGTATCCCCTCGCGCTGGCGCTGGTGGCGGTACAGCGCGCGGTGGCGGCGCACGGCCTCCAGCTCGCGGCGCAAGTCCTCGATGCGCTCGCGTACCTTGCGGCGGTCCACCTCGAGCTGAGTCTCGCCGGGGCCGCCGCGGGCGCCGATGTCGCCCATCTGCCGCTCCAGGTGGGTCCACTGGCGGGTGAGGCGGGGCAGCATATACTGGTACTGAGCCAGCTCGACCTGGATGCGGCCTTCCCGCGTGCGGGCGCGCTGGGCGAAGATCTCTAAGATGAGAGCGGTGCGGTCGAGCACGCGCACCTTGAGGGTCTCTTCCAGTCGGCGCTGCTGGCCTGGGGATAGCTCATCGTCGAAGATGACCACCCCGAAGCCGAGGTCGCACTGGAGGGATAAGAGCTGTTCCAGCTTGCCCTTGCCCAGGTAGTGGGCAGGGTTGGGGGTCTTCAGCTTCTGGCTGAGGGTGCCCAGCACCTCGTAGCCGGCGGTCTCGGCCAATAGTTGGAGCTCGGCCAGCGATTCCTCGATGGGCCACAGCCCGTCGCTGCTGGCCAGTTCGACGCCCACCAGGAATGCCTTCTCAGCAGGCGTTTCGGTGGCGAGAGTCTTGGATTGTTTTGTCTGGATGTAATGCTCCTTTCAGTGAGCCACTAGATTACACAATAATTATCGAGAATCGGGGGTGTAAGGTCAAGGGCGCTGGCGGGATGGTCACCGTCGTTTACGTCACTATCTGCGTCTCTTCCGTGCCCTGTGAGTGTGACGACCAACGTAGTAACGACTTGAGTCGTTACTACTATTAGCTTTACGAGCGCCCCGGCCTGTGCTATAATGCGCGCAATTGAATAGTTGCCTCTCTTATCCAGAGCGGTGGAGGGACTGGCCCGGCGAAGCCCGGCAACCGATCGGCAACGATACGGTGCCAATTCCGGCAGGACGCATTAGCGCCCTGAAAGATGAGAGAGAGAACATGGGTCTCTCCTCGTGAGAGATTCTTTTTATTTGGGCGAGGTTGACTCGATGAAGACCGTGGAGTGGGCCGGCGATAGGGTGCGGCTCATCGACCAGACAAGGCTACCCTGGGAATTCGTGGTCCTCGATTGTACGGACCACCGTCAGGTGGCGTCGGCCATCCGTGAGATGCGGGTGCGCGGCGCGCCGGCCATCGGCGTAGCCGCGGCCCTTGCCGTCGCGCTGGCCGCCCGGCGCAGCGCAGCCGCCAATCGCGCGGCCCTTCTCGCCGACCTGGCCGACGCTGCGGAGGAGCTCCGCCTCACCCGTCCCACGGCCGTGAACCTGTTCTGGGCCATCGAGCGTATGAAGCGGGTCATTCAATCGGCCGGTCAAGACGACGACAACATCGACCCCTTGAAAGCCGCCCTCCTGGCCGAGGCCGAGGCTATCGCCACGGAGGACGAGGACTGCTGCCAGCGCATCGGCGCCCACGGGGCCAGCGTGGTGCCGCAGGGAGCGCGTATCCTCACCCACTGCAACGCCGGCGCCCTGGCCACGGTCGACTACGGCACGGCGCTGGGGGTGATCCGTGCCGCCCACGCTCAGGGGAAGGTGGCCCACGTGTATGTGGACGAGACCCGTCCCCTGCTGCAGGGCGCCCGCCTGACCGCTTGGGAGCTGGACCAGGCCGGCATCCCGTTCACCCTGATCACCGACAATATGGCCGGCCACTTCCTGCATCGCGGCGCTATCGACCTGGCGGTGGTCGGCTCCGACCGCATCGCCGCCAACGGCGATGTGGCGAACAAGATCGGCACCTACTCGGTGGCCGTCCTCTGCAAGGAGAACGGCGTGCCTTTTTACGCCGCCGCGCCGACCTCCACCGTCGATCTGTCGCTGGCCTCCGGCGAGGACATCCCCATCGAGGAGCGAAGCCCGGCCGAGGTCACCCACCTGGCCGGCAAGCGTATCGCTCCGGAGGGAATACGCGCCGCCAATCCGGCCTTCGATGTGACGCCCCACCGCTATGTGACGGCCATCATCACCGAGAACGGGGTGGTGCATCCCCCCTTCGGGGAGGGCCTGCAACGGGTAGTGGGCGCGGGGGGGCGTAGG
>JAMCWG010000129.1 GCA_023475235.1 Chloroflexota bacterium | reverse complement strand
GCTCGAAAGGCCAAGCTGCAGTCGATCCTGGCCGAAGCCGTGCCCAGCCAGGCAGAGCAGGTGCACGCCCGCCACATCGTGCTTAAGACCGAGGAGGATGCCAACAAGGCGCTGGCGCGGCTCCAGGCAGGGGAGGACTTCGCTGCTCTCGCCAAGGAGCTGTCCACTGATGAAAAGACTAAGGACAACGGAGGCGACCTGGGCTGGCTCCCCCGAGGGATTATGGACCCGGCCTTCGACGAGGCGGCCTTCCAAATGACAGCAGGGGAATTGCCAACACGTGCTGTGCGCACCCAGTCCGGCTACGAGCTGATCAAGGTGGAAGAGTTTCAACCACAGCGAGCGATAGAGCCGGGCTACTTGAATCAGCTCCGCCAGACAGCCCTTGACCGCTGGCTGGAGGAGAAAAACTCGCCGGACAGCGGCCTGGTGAGCCTGCAGTACACGGACGACAAAAGGAAGTGGGTAGACGATTTCCTCGCCAAAGGACGTGGGTAGACAGGGCTGCCGCTGTAGCGTGAGGGCGTATAGGGCTGCTGCCAGTCTCCCGGGGATGCCTCAACTTCCGACGCGCCGCTCCAGACACGAGCTTCTTCGGTTGACCTTGCCAATTGTTTCGGCTATATTACGCCCGCTGGTCAATCAAGTTGTTGGGGAGGTAATGTAATGAACCTGCGGATTCCGGGCCCCACTCCTGTCCCGCCCGAGGTCCTTCAAGCTATGGCCAAGCAGATGATCAACCATCGCGGGCCAGAATTCGCTGAGATAATAGGGGATATCACGGCGCGGCTGAAGCGCCTTTTCCAGACTGAGAACGATCTGTACATTCTCACCAGCTCCGGCACCGGTGCGATGGAAGCCGCCGTCGTGAACTTCTTTTCCCCCGGCGATCGAGTGCTCGTCGCCTCCATCGGCGCCTTCGGTGACCGCTTCGCGGCCATCGCCAAGGCCTTCGGGGCCGAGGTGGAGAAGCTCGATTTCCCGTGGGATTCGGCCGTGGACCCGGACATAGTCGAAGCCAGGCTGAAGGCCGACCCTTCCATTAAAGGGGTGATGGTGACCCACAACGAGACCTCCACCGGTGTGACCAACGATCTGCCGGCCATCGCGGCCGCCATCCGCAAGCACGACCGACTGGTGGTGGTGGATGCCATCTCTTCGGTGGGGGCCATCGACCTGCGGACCGACGAGTGGGGATGCGATGTCGTGGTTACCTGTTCCCAGAAGTCGTGGATGGCGCCTCCCGGCCTCGCGATGATCAGCGTCAGCCCCAGGGCGTGGGAGGCCCACGCCAATGCTAAGATGCCTCGCTACTATTGGGACATCAGCGCCGCCAAGCGCTATCTGGACATTGGCCAGACGCCGTGGACGCCTGCCGTGTCCGTGTTCTACGCGCTGCAGGTGTCGCTGGCGCACATCGAGGAGCAGGGCCTGGCCAACATCCTCAGGCACCACGAAGAGCTGGGCCGGTACACCCGTGAGGGCCTCAAGGCGATGGGCCTCGAACTTTTCGTGAAGGATGAGCGCTGCGCCTCGAATGTGGTGACGGCAGTCAAGAATCCCGAAGGGATGGACCTGAAGGCATTCCTCCGCAAGCTGAGGGTAGAGCACGGTGTGGTCCTGGCAGCAGGCCAGGCCAAGCTGAGCAGCTCCATCTTCCGAATCGCCCACCTGGGCTATGTTTCGAAGGAGGATATTGACGATGCGCTGTCGGCCATCCGCATCGTGCTTCCGCAGGTGGGCTTCTCCTTGCCCAAGGCCAGAGTCTAACTGAGAATGAAGCCATCGGGTGGCTTTTTCGAGCCTTTGATAGAGTTTCTGGGTCGGCCCAGCGGCAAGCGAACGCTGGTGATCGCTCTGTTCCTGTGGGCCTGTATGCTGTACCTGCTGGGCATCAGCGCGATGGTGCTGGGCCCGCGGGCGCGGGCGATGGTCGCTGCTCAAGCCCCCATGGCTATCGCGACCGAAACGACCACCGCCACCGCCACGAGCACCTCTATCCCAACGGCCACGCCGACGGCGACCGTCTGGCAGTCTACGCCGCGCCCGACGGCGACCTACATCTTGCCGCCCACCCCGACGCAGTTGATCGTCATTCCGCCACCCCCCAGCCGTCCTGAGCCTGCCGTCGCTCCAACCGATACCCCGGTGCCGGCGACCCCCGCGCCGGGGCGCTCGCCCACGCCGGTAGTGCCGATATCAACCGCCGGGCCGCGCTCCAGGACCCCTGTGCCGCTCACGCCGGCCCGCGGCACCGCGACGCCGACCGTCCCTCCACGTACATCTACCCCCAGCGCGCCCGCGCCCGCAACGACCACCCATACGGCCGTGCCCGCTCCTGAGCTGGTGGCCCCCACGACCACCCCTACGGCTCCCGCGCACTGAGGCCGTCCCACGGGCGTCTGTGACTCAGGAAAGCAGCTCTACCCTCCCCCGCATTCCGCGTCCAGCGTCTGGCGGTAGGCCTGCATCGCCCGGCCGGTGAGGTGGCCGGGCCGGCCAGCTCCAATGGCCTGCTCATTAACATAAGTCAACGGCATCACGCCGACGACCACGTTAGTGAGGAAGGCTTCGTCGCTGCCCAGCAATGCTTCTAGCGGGTCGGCCACCGCCTGGGCGGTGATATCGTTGTCGAGGGCCCACTGGATCACCATCTCTCTGACGATGCCAGCCAGCACGCCGCAGGTGATGGCCGGCGTGCACAGGGTACCGCCCTTCACCCAGAACAGATTGGCGGCCGTGACGCAGGCGAGCTGTCCGGCGGTGTTCAGGAAAAGCGCATCATCGGCGCCGTTCCGCTGGGCCTCCATCCTGGCCAGGACGCTGTCCAGGTAGCTCCCCGACTTGATGGAGGCGGTCGGCGAGGTCTCGTTGCGCCGGATGCGGCTGACGATGGCCCGCACGCCATTCACGTATTTGTCGACGGCGGGCGCGGCGAAGGGAGACGGCTGTATCACCACGGTGGGCGCTTCGGTAAAGGGAAGCAGTCCGCGGACCCTGGCAATCCCCCGGCTCACGGTGAGCCGTGCCACCGCCTCGGAGAGATTGTCGCCCCGGGGGGCGGCTTCCCCCTTTAGTATGGCCTCCAGCGCGCCGGCCAGTTGGGAGTCGGTTTGGGGTATGTCCAGGCCGATGGCTCTTCCCGAGCGACGCAGCCGTTCCAGATGTGCGGCGAGGCGGAAAGGCTGCCCCCGGTGCACGCGGATGGTCTCGAACACGCTGTCGCCCAGGGTGAAGCCCCGGTCCAGGGCAGAGATATGCACGGCATCCTCGGGCAGCAGATGCCCGTCAACGAACAGCATGGGCTACCCCCTGCAAAGCAAGAATCGACCCCCTGGCCTTGTCGAGGGTCTCCTGATACTCGGCCTCGGGATCGGAGTCGGCAACGATCCCGCCACCTACCTGGAAGTATACCTGGTCGTCCTTGATAATAAGAGTCCGGATGGCCACATTCGTGTTCATGTTGCCATTGTACCCGATGTATCCGATGGCACCGCAGTACACGCTCCGCTGGGTCGGCTCGAGGTCGTCGATGATCTCGATGGCCCGGATCTTCGGCGCGCCCGTAATGGACCCGCCGGGGAAGCAGGCCCGCAGCAGGTCGACCGCATCGCGCCCCTCGGCCAGCTCGCCCTGCACGGTCGACACCATCTGCCACACCGTGGGGTACTGCTCGATCACCCACAGTTCCGGCACGTGGACGGAGCCTACCCGGCAGACCCGTCCGAGGTCGTTGCGCAGCAGGTCCACGATCATCACATTCTCTGCCCGGTCCTTCTCGCTGTACTGCAATTCATCGGCCAGTGCCCGGTCTCGGGCCGGCGTGCCCCCGCGGGGGCGGGTGCCCTTCATCGGCCGCGTCTCCACCCGCCTGCCCTCCACTTTCAGGAACTGCTCCGGCGAGGCGCTTACCACCGCTGCGCCCTGGAAGCCGAGATAGGCGGCGAAGGGGGCCGGGTTCACCTGGCGGAGCCGCCGGTACAACTCCCACGGCGAGGCCGGCCAGCGGGCCTGAAAGCGCTGGCTGAGGCAGGCTTGATAGATATCGCCGGCCGCGATGTGCTCTTTGACCCGAGCTACGGCCGCCAGGTACGCGGCGCGCGTGAAAGCGGAGCGCAGCGGACCGGCTGCCGGGAGGATCGCTTCATCCGGCGGCTGCGGAGGCGCGGGCTCCAGCCGTTCCCGCAGTCTCCTCGTTCGCTCCCGGGCAGCCACGACGTCGTCATGATAACAGACCATCAAGTAGCTCCGGCCCATCTGGTGGTCGTGGGCGAGGACCCAATCGTAGAAGCCCAGGTACATTTCGGGCAGATGCAGGTCGTCGACGGCGCGATACGGGAGGCGCTCCAGGTGATGGCCGAGCTCGTAGGCGAAGTAGCCGACGGCCCCTCCCTGGAAGGGGGGCAGACCGGCCATGGCCTCGGTCCTGTTCTCGCACAGCAGCCGCTGCAGCAGGGCGAAGGGATCGCCCGAGACGACCTGGTCGTGCGCGGTGCCCGATAGATGGACGCGACTCCCCTTGGAGCGAAGCGTGAGCCGTGGGTCAGCGCTGAGGTACGAGTAGCGGCCCAGCCGCTCGTGCCCTATGCCGCTGTCGAGCAGAACGGGGTGGGAGGCATCACGGAAAGCTGCGAAGCAGGCGTACGGGGTCAAGGCGCCAGGGATCTCCTCGACTAACAGTCCCATGCCCATTCCTCCATCCGCGGAATTCGGCAGTGGGATGCCCGTTGTCGGGCCGAGATCATACTGCGAAGGAGATTCTAGCCGGGGGCAAAGCGCCGGTCAATAGCTGGCGACGAACGGCTTGCCGTCCCGCCGGCAAATGATCTGTGCTGCCTGGCGGCCGGAGGCGAGGCAGGGGAGGACTCCGCCGCCCGGCATCACCCACTGGCCCGCCATATAGAAGTTGGCGAGCCCCGGCAGCGTCCTCGCGATGCTGGTGGTGATGGCCTCTGGCGTTGGCAGCCAGCCTTCGAAAGCTCCCTTGTAGTTACGGGTGTAGCGCCAGGTGATGAACGGAGTAGCTACATCGGTCATCTCTACCTGGGAGGAAATACCGGGATAGTGCGCTTCCAGTCGCCGCAGCACGTCCGCTGCCACCCGCTCCTTTTCGGCATCGTAGCGGAGGTGGTCCGCGGCCCTCAGCTCGCTCCAGTAGTCCCACTCCGTCTCGAACGAGGCCTGCAAGAGCGTCCTGCCGGGCGGAGCGAACTTGGAGCTGTAGTTGAAGACCCGGACAAAGATCTGGCCGATGGCCTGCGCGCCGACCTCGAACGGGTCTCTCAATATCACGAAGCTCATCGGGGGCTCGCCCACGAAGGCGCGGGCGAGCCCGAAGCTGATCATCACCATCGGGCGAAACAGCTTCCAGTTCCGATATCGGTCTTCGATCCGGGCGTCGATGTAACGGCCGCCGAGCATTTCGAAGATAGTGCTGTAGCCGTCGGCAGCAGATACCACGATGTCGGCGCGGTGCTGGCTGCCGTCAATCAAGCGCACGCCGACAGCCCGATCATCCTCCACCAGGATTTCCTTCACCCTCGCTTTGTACGTTGCTTCCCCGCCCATCTCCTTGTAGCGGCGCTCGACAGATAGCGCGAAGTGGAGGGAGCCCTCTTCCAGCAGGCCGAGCTGCCGGTCTCCGAGCATGCCCAGAAGCATCAAAGCGAACCATACGGGCACCTCCGGCAGGAAGATATTCTCGACGATGCGGCGCAGGCATGGATCGTGAATCCCCTGGACGTAGCGCTCGACGGGCTGTGCCCACTGGCCGGTGAAGTATTTGAGCACGCGCCGCAGCCCCCACATTTGTTTGAGCCCGCCCAGGGGGCCGGCCAACTCGGGGGGAGTGCCGAAGTCGGCGCCCAGGACGCCGGCGCGCCAGATGTCACGGGCCCCGGCCACCAGCTCGTCGACGGTCCCGCTGTCGGCCGGCGACAGCGCCTTCAGCCGGTCTGCCAGCCCGTCCAGGTCCTGGCCGATATCCACGGTGCGCCCTGTGCTCTCGTCGATGTAGCGGTAGCCCTCAAGGTCCACACAGGGGTTTGACTGGGGTATGCGCAGCTCCTGGCACAGCGCGTAGCCCGGTGAGCCGGGCTTGTGGCCCCACAGGAAGTGGATACCCCCATCGATAGTGTACCCGTCACGCTTCCATGCGGTCGCTACCCCGCCGGGCAGCGAGTGGTGCTCGAAGATGTGGCTGCGGTAGCCGTTCATCTGGGCGTAGCAGCCGACCGACAGTCCGGCCAGCCCGGCACCTATTATGATGACCGATTTCTCAGCCACTGTCGCTGCCCTACTGCTTGCGGACAGCGATGTTTATGGTCGTTCCCGGCGCCACCAATGTGCCGGCGGGCGGGCTCTGGCTGAGCACAGAGCCGGGCGGCACGCTTCGGAAGAACTCCCGGCTGGAGGGGGCGACGTCCTGCTCTGACTGGTAGTTGGTAAAGGAGTTGCGCAGGCCGGCCGCCTCGATCCTCCGCCTGGCCTCCGCTTCGGGCAAGCGCACCACGTCTGGCACCACCACGCGGTCCCCAGACACCGATGAAGGCGTGGGCTGTGTGGGGCGCACCGGCGTACGCGTCCGGGTAGGGGTGCCGGTCGGCGCGGGGGTAGCGGTAGGGGATGGGGTAGGCGTCAGTATCTCTGTCTCTGTTGGGGCCATTCCCTCCAGGAACCAGTCGGTGACGCCTGGAACGCCTGGCCCAGCGCGCAGACCCGTCCTCCGGCTGACGGTGGCCTTCACCACGCCCGGCGGCACGAGAAAGTCGTGCACCGGCGTGTCCTTGATGGCCGCCTCCATGAAATCGTGCCAGATCTTGCCAGCGCCCGCCACGGCCAGGATATTGGTCATCGGCTCGTTGTCGGCGTTGCCGATCCAGACCCCGGCCACCAGGTCGGGTGTGTATCCCAGCGTCCAGCCATCGCGGTAATCGTCCGTCGTGCCGGTCTTCGCGGCATCCGGCCGTGAGAGCTCCAGCACACTGTGGCGGCCGTAGGTATCGACCCGCGCCTCATCGTCGGAGAGGACGTTGGTGATGAGGAAAGCAAGCTGGGGCGGGAACAACTGCTTGCCTGCCGAGGGCTTGTACTCGTAGAGCACCTTGCCGTCGGCGTCGGTAACCTTGGTTATCGCCACCGGCTCGTACTCCCGATAGCCCGGCTGCCGCTCGTTGGCCGGCACCGGCGCCCCGAATTGCAGCCCGTAGTTGGCCAGGCTGGAGTACGCATACACCATGTCGAGGAGCTTCACCTCGCCGCCGCCCAGGGTGAGAGCGAGGCCGTAGCGGTTGGGATCGGTCAGGGTGGTGATGCCCGCCTGGTGGAGGAGGTCGAGGAGGTTTGGAATACCCACCCGCTGCAGTATGAGCACGGCCGGGATGTTGCGTGAGCCGGCGAGCGCCCGCCGCAGGCTGATGGGGCCCAGGAACCTGTTATCGTGATTCTTCGGGCGGTAGTCGGGCTGGCCGGCCCCGCCGGGGAAGCTGCGCGGCTCGTCCACGATGATGCTGGCGGGGGCCATTCCCTTGCTGAAGGCCAGCAGATAGGTGAACGGCTTGAGGGTGGAGCCCGGCTGCCGCTCGGCCAGCGCCATGTTCACCTGCCCATCGATGTCGGCGTTGTAGTAGTCGGCGCTGCCCACCATCACCAGGATCTCGGCGGTCTTGGGGTCCATCGCCACGATGGCGGCGTTGTTGGCGTTGTTCTGGCGGATCTTCTCGAGCTGGGAGCGGGCAACGTTCTCCGCCATCTCTTGCATCGGCAGGTCCAGCGTGGTGGACACGCGCAGCCCGCCGCTGTACAGCTTCTCCCTCCCGAAGCGCCGCTCCAGTTGGTCCCGAACATACCACACGAAGTGGGGCGCACGGATCTCGGTCTCCTGGGCGGCGAAGTTCAGCTTCTCGCGCTTGGCGTTCCAGGCGTCCAGTGGGGTGGCGTAGCCGTGCCGCACCATCAAGTCCAGGACTGCTTCCTGCCGCTGCTTGGCGCCCCGGTAGTTGGTGATGGGGTCGAGGTTCACCGGCGAGGAAGGCAGGCCGGCCAGCATCGCCGCCTCGGCCAGGTCGAGGTCCTTGGCCGACTTGCCGAAGTAGCTCTCGGCTGCCGCCTCCACTCCGTAGGAGTTGTTCCCATAATAAATCTCGTTCAGGTACATCTGAAGGATCTGGTCCTTGGTGTACGTCCTCGAGAGCTGATAGGCCAAGATCGCCTCCTTGATCTTGCGCGTGTAGGTCTGGGAGAGGCGCTCCTCGGGGTCCAGCACGGTCTGCCTGATGAGCTGCATTGTGATCGTGCTGCTGCCGGACATCACTCGATTGTTGGTCAGGTTCTGCCAGGCCGCCCGGATGATGCTTTTTATATCGAAGCCGGGGTTCTCGTAGAAGTTGGGGTCCTCCGTGGACAGGGTAGCGTCGATGAGGTGCGGCGACATCTGGCTGCGCACGCCCTCTATCAGCCGCCCGGCGTTGGGGTCCCATGCTTCGTAGAGCAGAGTCCCGTGCCGATCGTAGATCATCGCCGACTTGAAGGTCTCGTGCTGGATGACGCGCTCGGGTGAGGGAAGGCTATTGGCGTAGTAGGAATAGGCGGCGGCGGCTGCACCGGCGGCAAAGCCGAGGAAGAGCAGCATCAGGGTGGTCAGCACCAGGATGGCGGCCCCCGCCTTCAGCCAGCATCCAGCGGCGCTGTTCGCCTTTTTGGGCTCGGTACTCTGGCGGAGCGAGCGTGCAGCCTGCACCCGTCGCATCTGACCGGTGCCCCTGCTCGCCAACCGCCGTCTCTCGTCCAGGTTCAGTGTCAGGTCTCCTTTGGTCGCTGGGTTCCCAGCCTTTTGCTTACACTATACCACGTCGACGGCCGCAGGCTGGGCTCATCAGCCGGCCACCAGGTGGCTGAGGACGCCCAGCAGGCCGGTGACAATCAAATACACCGCGATGAGGTAGGTGCTGAACCTCGGCAGGACCAGCACGAGGACGCCTATCACCAGGGCTAAGATTGCACTCCAGAATGTCAGGTCGCTTGGAATGACCACGCTAATCTACCTCCGCTGCGGTATGTATCCGCTCGCCCGCAGGGTCTCTTCTTCGTAGGGGCGAGGCTTGCCTCGCCCCCTCTCTTCGATCGCCGTTGCGACAGCGAGACCCTGCAATGCCGCGAGTACTTACCTGCATTTTACTCGTCACCTCTTCCATCTGCAAACACCGACAACACTTCTTGGTTACACCAGGCTGGGAGACGCTGTCTCTGGCCGGCCTGTATCGGTGCCGCAAGGAGCTGGCCAGTCCCCCCACTGCCCTCTTCGCCGCGCTCTCCGAGGACGCGACCCAAGGAGCGAGGATTCCTTACGTGTCTTTACGCAGATACGTGATCTAAGTCCCTTACTTCTGCTCAGTAAATTGCTCTATACTGCGGATAGGTCTATCGAGCAATTGCAATAGGCGTATTCTTTGACCGATGCGCGCAAGGCGTGCTATAATGCCTAGTGCTTCCTGGGAGTCTGCACAGCAGACGGGGAAGCGACGCGACAGTGTCGTTGCTTAAAGATGAGGGCGCATCACGCCGATCGGATGCAGGAGGAATCTGTAGATGTCAAGGAGAATCGCGGCCGCTGCAATACGCGGTGCACACCAGGTGGTTGCACAAGCGGAGCAGGAGATACAGGCCGCACTGGAGAAATTTGGTCCTGACAAGCCGGTTGCTTTTCCCAGCACCGGTTACTATTTGCCAACGGTCTATGGTCTGACGGGCCACGCTATCGAGAAGCTGAGCGATGTGCGGGTCACCCTTGACCACGCCAAGAGCCTTCTTGCCCCCGAGCCTTCCGAAGCGCTGTGGCTTCCGTATCTAGGCCCAGCACTGGACGCCGGCATGGCTACCCTCTTCGCCGAGGAGCTGATAGAGGGTGTGCGCAGCCTGAACGGCGGCTGGCCGGCGAGCACCAACAACGGCGCGAAGTACAATGGCCCCATCGACGACCCGCAGATGCGGGCGTGGGGCATCCAGTTGGTGGATGGCCGGATGCCCGGCTTCGCCGCCATCGTGGGCACGGCCAAGAGCAACGAGGTGGCCGTCAAGATCGTGCGCGAGCTCCAGTCGCGCGGTATCCTGGTCCTGCTGGCCAGCGGCTCGCCGGAGCGCGGCAAGAAGACCATCGTCGACCAGTTGATGGAAGAGGGCGTGGAGATGGGCTATGGCACCTACATCGTGCCCTTCGGCCCCGACACTATCTCTGCCGTCCACGCCCTGGGCTTCGCCACCCGCTCGGCCATATCCTTCGGCGGGCTGAAGCCGGGCCAGGGCGAGGATATCCTCCTGTACAACAAGTATCGGGTGTTCGCCTTCGTGCTGGCCCTGGGCGAGGTGGACGACATCAAGTATGCCACCGCCGCGGGCGCTGTGTCCTATGGCTTTCCGGTCATCGCCGACACGAATATCCCCAACATCTTCCCCAACGGCCTCACCATCTACGAGGCTGTCGTACGGATGCCCTTCGACGACATCCCGGGCGCGGACGACCTGGAGAGGGCAGAGAAGCTGGTGCAGCGCTGCATCGAGGTGCGCGGCGTCAAGATTCGCATCAGCAAGGTGCCTATCCCGGTGTCCTACGGCCCCGCCTTCGAGGGAGAGCGCGTCCGGCGTGAGCAATTGCGCGCCGAGTTCGGCGGGCGGCGCTCGTCCTGCTTCGAGTTCCTGCGGATGCGGGACACCAGCGAGATCGAGGACGGGAAGATCACCCTCGTCGGCCAGGATATGGACAGCGTCGACCAGGGCGGTGCCCTCGACCTGGGTATCGTGGTCGAGGTGGCCGGCCGCAAGATGCAGACCGACTTCGAGCCGGTGCTGGAGCGGCACATCCACCACTTCATCAACGGCGCCGAGGGCGTGCAGCATATGGGCCAGCGGGATATCGCCTGGATCCGCGTCGCCAATGCCGCCTACGACAAGGGCTTCCGTGTCAAGCACTTGGGCGAGATCATCCGGGCACGCATCCTGTCCGAGTTCTCGGCCATCGTGGACAAGGTACAGGTCACACTATATACCGAAAAGGACGATGTGCAGGAGTGGATCAAGGTGGCCCGGGAGGCCTTCCGCGAGCGCAACGAGCGGGTGGCCAGCCTGACGGACGATTCGGTGGATGTGTTCTACTCGTGTGCCCTGTGCCAGTCGTTTGCTCCCAACCATATCTGTGTGGTCTCTCCCGAGCGGCTGGGCCTCTGCGGCTCGGAGAACTGGCTGGACTGCAAGGCGGCCTACGAGATTTACCCCACCGGCCCCAACCGGCCCATCGAGAAGAAGGGCCTCATCGACGCCGAGAAAGGCGAATGGGAGAGCATCAACCAGTTCGTCTACGCCAACACCAACCAGTCAGTGGAGCGGGTGACCATGTACTCGATGATGGATGCGCCGATGACATCGTGCGGCTGCTTCGAGTGCATCGTGATGATGATACCGGAGGCCAACGGCGTGATGGTGGTGTCCCGCGAGGACCCCAGCATGACCCCCGCCGGCATGACCTTCTCCACCCTGGCCGGTATGGCGGGCGGCGGCGTGCAGGCGCCGGGCGTGATGGGCATCGGGAAGTACTTCCTGGGCAGCCGCAAGTTCCTGGCTACCGAGGGTGGCTTGAAGCGGGTAGTCTGGATGTCCAGCGTTCTCAAGGAGAGCATGCAGGAAGAGCTCCAGGCGGCGGCCGAGCGAGAGGGCATACCGGACCTGCTCGACAAGATTGCCGATGAGGGGGTGGCGACCACCGTGGAAGAGCTGCTGCCGTTCCTGGAGGAAAAGGGCCATCCGGCGCTGACGATGGACCCACTGTTCTAGATTACACTGCCCGTCAATCCGTGCTACTGGACCGCCGATGTCCTCTAGAGGAAATCGGCGGTCGGAGCGAACAGGCATTCCACAGAGCGCCAGCACCGCCTGCTGACTGACGACAGAAGATGATTATGGGCAGGCACAGGTTGCGGGTGAGATGCCACCTGGAAAGGGACTGAACACAGACTGAAGTTGAGGCGAAAGGAGAGTTTCTGTGCCGGTTACAGTTGAGACCCCCACAGAGAAGTGGGCTGGGAAAGTAAGAGAGATAACCCTGGGGGCGACGGCCGCCGAAGGCGGGACGCGGACTTCCACCGTCACCGTTGGCGGTGAAGGGACCATGCCCTTCCTTCATTTCGAAGGAGAGACTCCCCATCGCCCGGTCGTGGCTATCGAGATCTATGACATCGCCCCGCAGGACTGGTCGCCCATTTTGATGGACTACTGGGGCGACGTGGTGAACGATGTGGTGGCCTGGGCGAAGAAGGCCGTCGAGCTGGGCGCCGATGCCATCGCCCTGACCCTCCGCGGCGCGCACCCCGAGGTCAACGATCGCTCCCCCGAAGATTCGGCCCGGGTGGTCAAGGACGTGCTGGCGGCCGTCGGCGTGCCGCTGATCGTCTACGGCCCCGGCGCCCCGGACAAGGATAACGAGGTCCTGGTGGCGGTAGCGGAGGCTACGGCGGGCGAGCGGCTGGCCCTGGGCCTGTGCGAGCAGAATAACTACCGCACCATCGCCGCGGCCTGCATGGGTAGCGGCCACATCGCCGTCGCGCGGGCGCCCATCGATGTGAACATCCAGAAGCAACTGAACATCCTGATCAGCGATATGGGCCTGCCCCTCGACCGCATCCTGATGGACCCGACGACCGGGGCCCTCGGCTACGGCCTGGAGTACACCTACTCGGTGATGGAGCGCCTGCGCCTGGCCGCCCTGCAGGGCGACGCGATGACCCAGCAGCCGATGATCTGCACCGCCGGCCACGAGGCGTGGCGGGCGAAGGAATCGAAGGTGGGCGAGGGCGTGCCCGAGGCCTGGGGCGACTGGAAGGAGCGGGGCATCGCCTGGGAGACGGTCACCGCAACTTCCCTGATCGAGGCCGGGGCCGATATCCTGGTGATGCGGCACCCGGAGGCCGTGGCCATCGTGAAGAAGACTATCGACCAACTGGTCGCCAAGTAGAATTCGAAGGAGAGGCTACAATGGCGCTTACTGGACTGCAAATATACAAGCTACTGCCCAAGACGAACTGCAAGGAGTGCGGCGTTCCCACCTGTCTCGCCTTCGCAATGAAGCTGGCTACCAAGTCGGCGGAGCTTTCAGCCTGCCCGTATGTCACCGAAGAGGCGAAGAACGAGCTGGAGGCTGCCTCGGCCCCGCCGGTGCGCCTGGTGAGCATCGGCGCCGATGGCCGGAAGATCGAGGTGGGCAACGAGACGGTGCTGTACCGCCACGACAAGACTTTCTACCACCAGCCCGGCCTTGTGGTGCGCGTCAAGGACACGCAGTCGGCTGACGAGATCAAGGCGGTGGCCGACGCGGTGTGCGGCTACTGCGTGGAGCGAGTGGGACTCAGCCTGAATGTGGACGGCGTGGCCATCGAGAATGCTTCCGGCGACACGAGCGCGTTTGCCAAGGCAATTGAAGTCGTCGGATCCAATGCCAACGTCGCGCTGGTGCTGATGTCGAGCGTTCCGGCAACCCTGGACACGGTTATGCCGATGGTGGCCGACCGGCGGCCCCTGCTGTACGCCGCCGACGCCGGCAACTGGCAGGCGATGGCCGAGGTGGCCAGGAAGTACAAGAGCCCGCTGGCCGTGAAAGTGGACTGCGGCGACCTGTCGGCGCTGGCCACGCTCACCGAGGATATCACAAAGGCCGGCGTGACCGATCTGATGCTGGACCCGGGCACCCGGTCGATGGTCGACAGCCTCCAGGCGATGACCAAGATACGGCGTCTGGCGCTGCGCAAGAACTTCCGGCCGCTGGGCTTCCCCATGATCTCCTTCCCGGGAGAAGGGGCGAGCTCGCCTCTGGAGGAGGTGGCCGCGGCGAGCCAGCATATCGCCAAGTACGGTGGAGTCATCGTGCTCGATCACTTCGATCCGACGCTGATCTACCCGCTGCTGACGCTCCGCCAGAACATCTATACCGACCCGCAGAAGCCCATCCAGGTGAAGCCCGACGTTTATCCCATCCATGAGCCCGACGCCAACTCGCCGCTGCTTATCACCACCAACTTCTCGCTGACCTACTTCACGGTGGCCGGAGAGGTCGAGGCCAGCGGCGTGCCCGCCTGGCTGTTGATCGCCGACTCCGAGGGCCTCTCAGTGCTGACGGCGTGGGCGGCGGGCAAGTTCGACGCGGAGAAGATCAAGAAGGCCGTCCAGACCTCCGGCATCTTGGACAAGATCGCCCACAAGCGGCTGATCATCCCCGGCTACGTCGCCGGCATGTCCGGCGAGATCGAGGAAGAGCTGCCCGGCTGGGAGATCCGCGTGGGGCCGCGCGAGGCCGTCGACCTGTCCTCGTACTTGAAGAGCCTTCGGAGTTAGTGGGCAGGCAACCCGTGGGAACGGATCAGATGGATACCAGACTCCCGTCAGGGAACGGCCAGGTGCGCGAGGCCAGGCGGTGCGCGGTGGTCTTCAAGCCCTCCGGGCGGGTTATCGAAGTGCCGGCCGGAACGCTCCTGCTGGACGCGGCGCGCCAGGCCGGCGTCAGCATCGAGACGCCCTGTGGTGGGTACGGCCGCTGCGGCCGCTGCCGCGTGCTGGTGGAGAGCGGCGACGTCGCCCGCCGTGACACCTATCATCTGACTGCCGATGAGGTGGCGCAGGGCCACGCCCTGGCATGCCAGACCCAGGTGCAGGGCAGCCTGACCGTCTTCGTCGAGCCGCGAGAGGCCATCTCCCGGCGCTACCGCCCCCAGGAGGAGGCGCGGGCCGCACAAATCGCCCTGCCCCTCGACGGAAGCTTCATCTGCCAGCCCAGCCTGCGCAAGCTGCACGTCGCCGTCGAGGGGCCCAGCATGGAAGATAACACCAATGACTTCGACCGCCTGGGACGGGACCTGGTCCGGGAGTACGGAGTGCCCCGGCTGCGGGCCGATCTGCCGGTCCTGCGGACCCTGGCGGCCGATGTGCGCAGCGCCAACTGGGATGTCACAGCCGTCGTGGACGACGAAGAGCCCCAGCTTCCTCAGCAATGGGAAGAGGAGATGGGCGAAACCGGTGTACATATGGAAGGCCCTACCCGCCTCCTGGCCGTGGAGCCTGGCGATACGACCGGCAGGGCGCTCGGGGTGGCCGTGGACATCGGCACTACCACGGTTGTCGTCTACCTGGTGAACACCGCCAACGCGCAGGTGCTGGATACGGCCTCTGCCTACAATGCGCAGATTTCCTGCGGCGACGACGTCATCTCGCGCATCATCTATTCGCAGCGGGGCGATGGGCTCAATCACCTGCGCAAGCTGGTGACGGATACCATCAACGGCTTGCTGGACGAGCTGGCCAAGCGCAACGGGATCGAGCTGCGCGACATTTACGAGATGAGCGTGGCGGGCAACACCACGATGACCCATCTCTTTCTGGGGCTCAACCCGAAGTATGTGCGTGAGGCCCCCTATATCCCGACCGTCAACCTGCCCCCGGCGGTGCTGGCGGCCGACCTGGGCATTCCCATCCATCCCCAGGCGCGCGTGAAGTGCGCGCCTGGCGTGGGCTCGTACGTGGGCGGCGACATCACTGCCGGCGTGCTGAGCTCCGGCATGTTCCGGACCGACAAGCTGACGCTGTTCATCGACGTGGGCACCAACGGGGAGATTGTGCTGGGGAACAAGGAGTGGCTCATCACCTGCGCCTGCTCCGCGGGGCCGGCCTTTGAGGGAGGCGGTGTGAAGGATGGGATGCGGGCGATACCCGGCGCCGTCCAGGAGGTATGGATCAACAGCGAGACGCTGGAGCCGACCTGCCGCACCATAGGCGACCTGCCGCCCCAGGGCATCTGCGGATCGGGCCTGCTGGGCGCGCTGGCCGAGATGTTCATCAGCGGCATCATTGACAAGGGCGGCCGGATGCGCCGCGACCTCGATACACCGCGCGTCCGCATCGCGAACAACATCGCCGAGTACGTGCTGGTGAAGGCGGGAGAGCAGGGAGCGAAGCGAGATATCGTGCTCACCGAGGCCGACATCAACAACCTGCTGCGGGCAAAGGGGGCCATTTACGCCGGCTTCTCCGTGCTGGTCCGCTCGGTGGGGCTGACGATGGCCGATGTCGAGCAGGTGATGATCGCCGGCGCTTTTGGCCAGCATATCCATATCGAGAAGGCCATTCAGATCGGCCTGCTGCCGGATATGCCCTGGGACCGGATAAAATACGTAGGCAACTCCTCGGCGCTGGGGGCGTACTTCGCCCTGGTGTGCCGGGAGGCGCGGGCCGCGCTGCAGGCGGTAGCGCGAAAGATGACTTATCTGGAGTTGTCGGCAGACAACTCATTTATGGATGAATACACGAGGGCGCTCTTCCTGCCCCATACCGACATCAATGAGTTCCCGTCCGTGGGGAGACTGCTGGAGCAGACCCGCCAGAAGGGGACGGCGGCGGTGAAGGCGTGAGAAGGGCCTCTGTCAATATACATCGCCGGGGTGATTAGTACCCGGTAAGGAGACCAATACTTGGCGACTATTGCGGTTGCAGGAAAAGGGGGCGTGGGCAAGACTACCTTCGCCGCCCTCCTGATAAAGTATATATGCGATAACCATCTGGGGGTTGTGCTGGCGATCGATGCCGACCCAAGCAGCAACTTGAACCTGGCCTTGGGGATGCCACTGGAGGATACGGTAGGCGACGTCCGAGAGGAGATGCTCGCCACGGTCAAGGGGAATATGGGCGGCGGCATCGCCAAGCAGGACTACCTCGATCTGCGGATCAACGAAGCGCTGGTGGAAGGCAAGGGGGTAGACCTGCTGGCGATGGGCCGGCCGGAGGGCCCGGGATGCTACTGCGCGGCCAACACTATGCTGCGGCGCTGCGTGGACCAGCTCAGCGGCAGCTACGATTTCATTATGATCGACAACGAGGCAGGGCTGGAGCACTTGAGCCGCCGCACCACCCAGGACGTCGACCTGCTGTTCGTGGTGTCCGATCTGTCCCTGCGGGGGCTCACCGCCGCCCAAAGGGTGGTGGATCTCATCAAGGAGCTGAAGACCAGGGTTGGCCGCGTGTACCTGGTGCTCAATCGGGCCAGCGGCGAGCTGCCGCCAGCGATAAAGGAGACGGCGGAGCGCGTGGGGGCGCCCCTGGCCGGTGTGCTGCCGGAGGACCATCTGGTGGCCGAGTACGACGCCGAGGGCCGTCCGCTGGTGGGGTTGCCCGCCGAGTCGGCCACCTACAAGGCGGTGGCCGCCATCGCCGAGGCCGTGGGCCTGAGGGATCTACGCTCCGTGCTTTCCGGGCGGCATTGATCGGGAGTGTTGACATAAAACGGGCCCTTTGTCCAACGATGGACGAAGGACCTCACGAGAGTGGAAGGAGGATTGCCAAGGGTGCTGATCATTGGTGAGAGGATCCATATCATTGCCCCGCGGGTGAGGGCGGCCGTCGACAATCGGGATGCGAAGGCCATCCAGGAGATGGCCCTGCAGCAGGTCAAGGCAGGTGCCCACGTCATCGACCTCAATATCGGCCCGGCCCGCCGGACGGGGATCGAGGTGATGCCGTGGATCGTGGAGACGGCGCAGCAAGTGACCGATGTCGAGCTGTCGCTGGACACGACTAACGCCGCTGCCGTGGAGGCAGGTCTCAAGGTCTGCAAAGGGCGCAGCATGATCAACTCGGCCTCGGCCGAAGCCAACCGGTTCAACGCGATGGTGCCGCTGGCGACCCAGTACAACACCGACCTGATTGTCCTCACGATGACTGAGAAAGGCATCCCCAACGAGGCGGCCGGGCGGGCGGAGATCGCCATCGATCTGCTGGGCCGGATCAGCGAGGCCGGCGTGCCGACCGAGCGCATCTACTTCGACCCGCTGGTGCTGACGGTCACCTCCAACCAGGACGCGGTGATTGAGACCGTCGAAGCCATCCGCATCTTCAAGCAGCTATCCGATCCTCCACCGAAGACGGTGGTCGGGCTCAGCAACGTCTCCAACGGCGCTCCGAACGAGAACCGCCCGTTGATCAACCGGGTGTTCATGGTGATGTGTATGGGCGCCGGCCTGGACGCGGCCATCGCCGATCCGCTGGACAAGGAGCTTCTGGAAGCCGTCCGGACCGTCGCCACGAGAGACACCAGCACGCCGGTGAAGCAACTGATGGTAAACCTGTGCGATGCCGTGGCCAACATGGAGGAGCTGGACCCGTCGCTGGTCGACATGAAGGACCCCGACCAGGTGGCCATCTACAAGACGGTGCAAATACTACAGAACAAGATCCTCTACGCGCACTCGTACCTGCGCGTGTAAGACACAGTAGGGGCGAACCTCGTGTTCGCCCTTCGCCCAATTTGTTGATCGGGGCGAACACGAGGTTCGCCCCCTACATCAGATTGCTAGAAGACCTGGAAATGGTCTTTGGTCGCGCCGCAGAGCGGGCACTTGTCGGGCACCTCGCCGACGCCGGTGTAGCCGCAGGCCGAGCAGATGTGCACCTGCCCCAGTTCGACGTCCTTGCCGGCCCCCACCGACTCTCTGGCCTGCTTGTACAGCGTGGCATGCACCTTCTCCGCCGCCAGGGCCCAGTCGATGGCCCGCAGGGCAGCCTTATCCTGCTGCAGGTCGGCCACGGCCCGGTACGAGGGGTACATCTCGTCCACCTCCCAGGTCTCGCCGGCAATGGCAGCGTCCAGGTTGTCGGCGGTGCTGCCGGCGCCGGATAGGGCCCGGAGGTGGTTGGTGGCGTGGGCCTGCTCCGCAAAGGAGATGGCGCGGAAGAGCCTGGCCACGTTGGGGAACTGCCTGTCCGCGGCCGCGGCGAATATCAGGTATCGCATGTGGGCCTGGCTCTCGCCGGCGAAGGCTGCTTTCTCATTGTCCTCGGTCATCTTATGCATAGCGCTCTCTCCGTCCTTTCGTTTTGAGGATTCTATCTCTACTCTACGGGCTAACTTGATACTTAGCCAGGGCCTGCTCGTCGATCTCCACGCCGATGCCAGGCTTCTGCGGCATGAGCACGTCGCCGCTTCTGTCTACAAGGATGGGTTCCTGCCTATGAGGTACGGCTTGACGAGCTCCTCCAGTTGACTCATTAGCGATTTGGTGGAAAAAGGTGTAAAGTATCAACTGATCCTGACGATAATATACCATGACGAGACCCACTGGCATAGACAGAGCTGTCCGGAAGGCGCGGACTGCGCTCTCCGCCCGGCTATGGATATTCGCTGCGTCAAAGAGGAGAATGGGTATGAAGAAGCTGATCGTCGCCCTTGCCATCGTAGCCTTATTGTCAACGCTGGGCGCCTCCTCGGCCCTGGCGACCCAACCTACCCCCTTCCCTTGGGGCGGGCCTTGGTGCTCGCCCGCCCCTGGTGGCCTTGTCTTCTACGCAAGTGCGTTGAACATGAAGGGCCGCTGGGGCGCTGAGCCCAACGGCGTCGAGAACTCGGTGTTCCCCTTCTGGGCCACCACGGGCACCCTATATCGGATGACCAATGTTCCGCCGGGTCCACCTGCCTCTTGGGTGAATGGGACTAACATGTGCTGGTTTTACCCTGTTCCCAGCGATCCCAGTATTATACGGGTGCCACTGTTCTTCGGGACGCAGGTGTTGGCGCTCAATAACGCCAGCGGGACAATGACTTTGCACTGGAACCGAATCACTGGCTCCCCGCAGACGATGACGGTCCAGGGCAAGCAGGGGAACGGGGACCCCATCAACTTCGTGGTGGCTAACGGGCAGATAGTGCCGTCGGCACGCTAAGGGCTAGGGACGATTGGCTGGGCTGGCCCCACTGATACGATCTGTCAGTTGGGGCCGGCTATCCCGTCCGGTGCCGGCAGGGCGAAGCCGAAGGTGCTCCCTACGCCCTCCTCACTGGTGACCCAGATCTGGCCGTCGTGTGCCTCGATGATGTGCTTGCAGATGGCCAGCCCCAGGCCAGTCCCCGATACCTGCCGGTGCAACGGCGTGTCCACTCTGTAGAACGGCTCGAAGACGCGGCCAACATGTTGTTTTGGGATGCCTATCCCGTGGTCAGAGACCTGGACCGTCAGGGCGTGGCGGTCAGCCTTCAAGGTAATCGTGATGATGCCTCCCCCAGGGGTGTACTTTATGGCATTCGTGATGAGGTTGGTCAAGACCTGGCGGATACGCCCGGCATCGGCATACACCGGCGGCGCTTGAGGGGGCAGGTCCATTTCCAGCCGGTGTTGGCTCGTGCTGGGCCCGAGGTCGGCGACGACCTGGCGGACCAAAGTGGCCAGGTCCACGTTTGCGCGTTGGAGCCGGAAGCGGCCGGTCTGCAGCCGGGATATATCCAGCAAGTCGTCGACGAGCGTTCTCAGTTGCTCAGCCCCGCGAAAGACCTCGGTGGCGGCGTGTCTCACCCTGTCTAGAGGCAGGTTGCCGGAGGTCAGTAGTTCGGCGTAGCCCAGCACCAGCGTGAGCGGCGTCCGCAGCTCGTGCGACACGGTTGTGACCAGCTCGTCTTTCAGCCTGTTGACTTCCCGCAGGGCCTCTATCTCGGTCAAGTCCTGCATCAGGGCCGCATTCTCGAAGGCGATAGAGGCCCGTTCCGCCAGCCTCTCCAGCAATGCCAGGTCACGTTCGGTAAACTCATCACCCGACGTCTGGGGCCCGATACCCAGGACGCCGACTAACCTTTCGTGGCTGCGCAAGCCCAGGAACAGCGCCCAGTGGTTAGCTGCCAGCTCCTCGTTTTCCGTCTGCCAGAGGCTCCGGAAAGTGGCGTCCATCTCCATTTGCTCGAGCGTCAAATGGTGCTTGTCTCGGATGAGATAGCGGACAATGGGGTGCTCAGGCTTCAAGAGGGATGGAGAGCGGGGCGTCGTGTCGTCGTTCCACGTGATCAGGCTGTAGCCTCCGAGCCGGGATGACCTCAGCCAGACGCCGACCTGGGCTACGCCAAAGGTACGGGAGAGCACCTGCAAAGTGGTCCGGCCAAGCGTCTGTACATCCAGCACCGAAAGCATCTCTTGAGCGAAGGCCTCCAGGGCCATCCGCTCGCTGTAGCCGCGGCCGTACACGAGGCGCTCGGCCCAGCGCTCCACCCTTTCGCGGGCCGGCTGGGAGAATACCACCATAACCATTGCCGCCAGGACGAATCCCACCGACCGGTCGATACCCTCGCTCATCGTCGACAGGACGAAATTGGCGGCAACGGCCAGGGCCAGGAACTCGCCCGCCAGGGCGATAGTGAGCGTGGAGTAAACCAGGCTGCTGAAAGCAATGGTATGCATGCCGAGCAGCCGGTACCGGAACATCGCGTAGGTGATGCAAGCGGCGTTGATGAGATACCCAACCCGGTCGATAGGCAGGGCGGCCAGCGCCGGAACAACGTTGGTGTACGAGCCGAGCGTCGTCGCCACTGCGCCGACCAGGACGTAGAAAATACGGTTGCGGGTGAACTGGCTGGACGCCCTGGCGAAGGTCCGCCCGAGCAGGAATATGGCCATCCCCATATAGAGGGTGCCCCACGCATAGGTGACATAGGCCAGCGGCCCCAGGCGTATCACCCACGTGCCATCGAGGTATTGCGAGGTCTCGAAGACCAGCCCAATCAGGGTACCTACCGACAGGGCAATGAACATCCCGTAGCCTACGATCAGGCAGACAGAGGTGAAGCGATTGTGAAGCCGGAGAAACTCCACCGCGAAGTGGAAGTAGGCAACTATCGGCCACAGGGAGCCGATGAACAGTAGCTGCGACCACTCCATCGTCCCCAGCCAGGGCAATTGAACGCGGGCACCGAAGGAGCCGACGCTGGAAACAAACAGGCCCACCACATAAGACGTGAACGCAAGGTGTACGCGGTCTCGCGGTCGGGCCAGTATACCGAGCATTGCCAGGCCTGCGTAGAGAAAAACACCGGACAGAGGTATCAGGGCGAGGAGCATAAGTTCTCCTGCCGTCGGTCGGGCAATTCGCCCAGCGGTGAAGCTGGGCGGCTAAGAAACGCTTTTTCGCCCATCGCGGCCTATCTCAAGAAGCGTGCTCACGATCATATCGCGCGGGTTCATATGGGTGGGTTTCCAGTGCGCAGGCTCCGCGCCGGCGCCGCGCTGGCGCGACATGTATTCCTCGAAGGTGCCCTGGCTCAGGAGCGTCACCCCCAGCGGATTGATGCCCAGCACGTTTTCCACGTCCGCGTAGTCCCGGTCAAGCTCTTTCAGACGCTCGTGCACCGCCTGCCGTACCTCCTCCGCGCGAACTTGTCCGTCTTTGGGTTCCAGGTACAGATGAAGGCAGGCGTGGCTGCCCTGCGTCTCCTTGCGGGCCGTCCATTCTTCAAAAGGTATGCCCGAAGTGGCCAGGGCCTGCCAGATGATCTGTTCCGTTAGGCGGGTGAAGCCGGCGAGGTCGATCAGTCCATCTGCTCGAGCGTAGAACTGCATCTGGGGAATATCGATGTTCAGCTTCTGATTGCGCAGGGCGGTGATCTCAATCATATCGCCCGAGCGGTAGCGGACGAAAGGCCCGCCGTGAAAATTGGTGACTACCAGCTCGTACTTCTTCCCTGGCTCCACCTCGTCCAGGAGAAGCGTGCTCGGCTCGTACGAGTTGTTATCCGCAGCCCTCTGGAGCTCACTTTCAGGGATGAACTCGAAAAAGCAGAGATCAGGAAAGAAAGTCATTGCGTCGTAGTCCCAGGTCTGTACGGCCACGAGACCGATCTCGGTGCCCGCGTACACCTCCAGTGGGTGGCGACCCCACAGCTCGTGGATGCGGCTGCGATAGATATGTGTGTCCATGCCGTACGGCATCAGACCCTTCAGAGTCCAGAGGTCCTTGGGCATAAGTGGCCGCCCGGCCATGCGGCTCTTCAGCACTCCCTTCATCACCCGGGTAAATGCAGCCGGGTGGGACGGCATGGACCGCCGTTTCCCGGTCCGCGACGCTTCCACGAACTGCTCTCCCATCCGTATGAGCACGCTGGACAGGGCCATTATGAAGTCGATGCCTTTAGTCATACCCAGAGAGAAGCCCGTGCTCAGCCGCTCCTCGAAGGTCATCTTCTCAGCTTGCTCCACCGGCGGAAGCCAGTCGAAGTTGAATTCGTTGTTCATATTGCAGATTAGCGTGCCGGTGGCAAAGGGAGGTGGAGCGATCGCGTATAGAATTGTATCGTGTTCCTCGAGTGGGACATGGTACCGGTCCTTGCATGCGCTGAAGAGCATAATGGCGATGCCCTCAGTGGCGATCGCGTTGGCCCATCGCTGGGTCACCGGCATCCACTTGGCAGGATACTCGCCCGACCGGCCGGAGGTCCGCTGCCAGTACATTGCTGGCTCGGGCAGCATCTCCTCGCGCTGGGAGAGCAGGTAGGGTGCGTAGTCCAGGTATGTGGTAATAGGCACTTCCCGCCGGAACTCGTCGACTGTTTTCGGCCGTGCCCCTCTCATGACAACCCTGCCCAGCTCACAGCGACCGAGCAGATCGATCTGCTCCAACAACAGGTTTCGCTGTATGTTCAGGAATTCCGAGAGGCTCAAGTCGATGAACCCGCAGTACTTGTTCCACAAGTCCCTCGTGCGCCCTTCTCTGAGCAACTGTAACGCCGTCGTCATTATAGCCCCCTATTGCCTAATGTTTTCATTGGTGGCCCCGTCTGTTGCTGTGAACTGTGCCAGGAACCTTGACAAACTGCGTGATGTAGGTATCACCATAGGGGTGTTGCTCTGGTATGCCCTGTATTGATCGCCAAAAGCTCGCTCCAACTGTACTTTTTCTTCCACAATAATGCAAGCTGCGTTGGCCAGACTCCAGATCGGCCAGGCTATCAGAATCAGCTTGGAGGAGAAAAGCAGGAATAGTCCCAGCCCGATGAAGGGATACCATAGCACACCGGGATGCCGGCAAAGAGCGTAAGTCCCACTGACGATCAGCCGGCGCTCGCCGATGCCCGTGCCGTAGGTGGCGGCGAAAGGCACCTCCAGGAATATGGAGTAGACCATCAAGGAAAAGAAGCCAATAGCCAGAGCTGCACCGAGATGGCTCAGCCATTCGGGTATAGGTAGCTTGTCCGGATGCAGACAGACCATCCATGTGGCCCAGGATTTGAGGCTGATCGTCGTGACCAGCAGCACCGGCTTAAGGAATCTGGCCCGCGTCAGGAAGATACATTCCCAAACTGCAAATAGACCGAATCCCAGAAGCCCGATTCCGATTCCGATGATTTCCATCTCGCCCGATGATCTCCACCTCGCCACTGGCCCCTGTCTGATCCACTGGACGCTATCCTGGTTAGTTTAGCAAAACGGATGCGTGAGGACAATACATTTCTTTTCTTTCGATCAGACCGCGCGGCCCGTCAATGATGATGGTTTATATTCAAAGTATCGACCGCGGCGGTCAGTTCTTCAGTCCGCCCAAACCAACGTAATTCGTATGGGTGTTGGGTAGTACCAACAACCTGGGGTTCCGGTGGTAGTCGTAGATATACATGGATGGGATGACCACCTTGCTGTAGACTCGCGGGTTGACGGAAAGGCAACCGCCCTAACCGAATACGTAGGGTCATGTCAAAGTCCGCTGATCCGGCTGCTCGTGGGGTTTACCTCACCCCCTGGCGAGGGGTGGCCGAAGGCCGGAGGTGAGGTCAACTGCCGCTGGCAAGGCAACCGAAGCGCCGTCTGATTCGTGGCTGGCGACTTTGAAAAGTTTCCATGTCCCTTCGGGACGCCACCGCTGATGAAAATGCTTCGCTATTTTCAGAAGAGAGAGAGGCCCTACCGAATACAGCTCAAGGATTGCTCCAAGGAGGTCAGCCCAATGCCACGGGAAGGCCCTTTGCGAAGGCGGCTGGCACGCGCCTGACTTACCCGGCCGAAGCGAGCGAATGGACGTCGACATAGTCGCATCCCCATAACCGGCGCGACGAGCAATTATTGAAAGAATTACAAAAAATGGCCTAAGTATGCTTGACTTTCGATAGTCGCGAGAATAGAATTGCTCCGGCTGCTCCGCCGACATCGCTGACGAAAATGTAGCCGAGCGGTGCGGCTCTCGGGGCCACCGATCCGAGTCTGCTTAGGGCTTGGGTCGGTGGTCTTCTTTCTGCCAGGCGGGGCACTCACCGGGTTGCGGCCCGGGCGCAGAAGGCCGCAACCCCAGCCCCGGCGCCAGCGGTTGTGCAGGCACGCCGCGCCGTCCGCCCCTGCGCGATCTGGACGATCCTCATGCCTGTTGGACCGTTGATCGCTTCAGCGAGGACAGCCACGGCGGAAAGATGGCCACGGCAGGGATCCCTCCCTGCCGTGGCCATATCGTTGCGTTCGCCGCTGACGGAAAGCGGGCTACTTGTCCAGCCAGGCCTTCTCCAGCCGAAGCTGACCATCGTAGTCCAGTCCGTAGTCCTTGAGTGCTTTGTTTACCACGATGGTGAACGGCCATTCCCAGGTGAGCCAGAACGCGGCATCATTGAAGATCAACGTCTGGCAGCGCTTGTAGGTCTCCTGCCGCTTGGCAGTGTCCGATGTGCTCACACCTTCGGCCATACACTTGTCCAAATCTTTGTTGTCGGTGTGCGCGAAGTTCTTCGGGCCATCCGTCTCGAAGCGGAAGCCCAGCGACCGCGGGTCGAGCTCGCCGATCTGCTTTCCGGAGATGCCGATGTCAAACTGGCCGGCGCGCATCGCGTTGTTCCAGGCCACGCCTTCCATGCTTGTGATCGTGGTCTTGATGTTCAGCTTGCCCCACATCGACTGAAGCATCTCGGCTACCTTGCCGTCTTGGCCCTTAGCCCGGGCCGAGATCTCGACGTCTACTCCGTTAGGGAACCCGGCCTCAGTCAACAGTTGCTTGGCCTTGTCGGGCTGATAGTCGTAATACGGCACGCTCTCATCGTAGCCGATCATGCCCTTGGCCCAGTGCCAATTGGCGGCCTGAGCCGTGCCCATACCTAACACACCGGCGATAGCCTTGCGATCGATGCCGTAGAGTAGCGCCTGGCGCAGTTTTTGATTGCTCTTCCATTTGTCGGCGCCCATATTGAAGAAGCCGTAGCCGGCGTCTGACCTCCAGGGGAGAGTGATGACATCCAAAGTGGGGGTGCTCTTCAGACCAGCCACATCCTTTGGATCAGGGCTGACGGCGAACTGGATGTTGTCGGTGCGAAGCGCCAGGGCCTTTGCCGTCTGGTCGGGTATCACGCGGATAGTGACTCTGTCCAGATACGGCAGAGGCTTGCCGTCAGCGCCGTTCTCCCAGTACTTGTCCGCCTTTTCCAGTGTCAGATGGTCGGCTGTCTTCCACTCCACGAACTTCATCGGCCCGGTGCCGGCGGGGCGTGTCCGAAGGCCCTGCTCCCCGTTCTTGTCGAAGTTGTCCTTGGAGAGCATCATCGGCTTCTGCGTGTTGCCGTTGCTGAGCATCTCCAGCAGTCCGGCGGGCGGGGCGCTGAGGTTGACCTTGATAGTATACTCGTCTACGACATCGACAGAGCTGATGTTGGGGATGTCAACCTTCATTAGGGAGTCTTTGACGGTCAGCATCCGATTGATGTTCCACTTGGCCACTTCGGCGTTGAACTTGCTGCCATCGTGGAAAGTGACGTCCTTCCGCAGCTTGAAGATGACGTAGGTAGGGGTTACTTCCCATTCCGTGGCCAGAGCCGGCTCGAAATCGAACTTCTGTGTCTTCTCATTGTACTTGTAGCGCACCAGCGCGGTGTAGAGAAGGTTCATGCCCGGGTCCGAGCTTATGGCCGTGTGCGGGTCCAGAGATGCCCAGTCGGCATCCGATGCGGTGGTGAACGTTCCGCCCCGCTTGATCTTGGCCGCTGGGGCGGTAGGGGCGGCGGTCGGCGCCGCGGCTTTCGGGGCAGCGGTGGCCGCGGCGGGGGCCGCCGTGGGCGCGGCCGGGGCAGCGGTAGCGGGGGCCTTCGGTGCTGCGGTGGGCGCAGCCGGCGCGCACGCGCCCAGCAACGCCAGGATCAGAATCAGAACGCCGGCTTTCAAAAGCAATCGCATGGGTATCTCCTTTTTCTTCGAGCAGTTTTCGCACCATTGCTTAGATGCTTAGACTCGCGATCGGGGCCGATCCTTTTTCGGCTTTCCTGGATAAGGCCCGAAAGAAACCTACGATGGGGTCTGAATGGGTCCAAGTCCGAGCCAGCCACGCGGCGGCTGGCGTGTACCATGCCCAGCTATCACCTCCTCCTGCTATTGCGCAGCCGCGTGCAAGCACGCATCTGCCTGGCGCAAAAAGTTAGTGCCTGGAATATATCCCATTCGCCCGTCGCTGGGCAAGCGAGCTCGCTGCCTGAATGGAAAGATATCTAACGTATCCGTGCCTTCCCGTCAAGTCTTGTCAGGAAGGCAACGGGGTCTGTGCAGACGCTGCCTGCAGGTCGTTCGCGTCCCGTGAGGGTCGGGTCACCCGGCGCCCACAGGACCGGCCCTTCGCCGCTCACTGCTTCCCCCACAGGCGACTTTGTCATCCGGCCGCGGCGTCGATCATTGCCGCCAGGCGCTTCCGGTAATAAAGGAAGTTCTCCCAGGAGATGTCGGCCGACACGTGGTGATCGATGCACGGAATGTAACCGCCCCGCCGCAGCATCAGCGGCACCTTTGCCTCCAGCTCCCGGTCGATCTGCTCCTTTCCCGCCGCCACGGCCACCTTGTCGATGCCGCCGATGATGTTCAGCCGCGGGAAGCTCTCCCTCACCTCCACGACGTTCATTCCGGCGTTCACTTCGAAGGGGTAAAGGCCCGTGACGCCGCCCTCCACCATCAGAGGGATGAGCTTCCAGCAGTTGCCGTCGGTGTCCACCAGCACTACCTTGATGCCGTGGTCCCTGAACAGTGCCGTGAGCTTCTTGTATCCGGGCAGCAGGAACTCCCGGAAGGTCGCCGGAGATATGAGGGGACCTCCCTTGTAGGACATATCCTCCCAGATGAGGGCCAGGTCGGCGCCGCCGGTCTGCTTCAGCACGGCATCATAGATGGCCACCCAGAAGTCGGCCAGGTAATTCACCATGTCGCGCATCAGCTCCGGGTCGTCGTAGTACATCGTGAGGATGCGGTGGTCGCCGAGCAGATAACGAGGGGTGCCGTAGAAGCCGGTGCTCCCGCCTATGGCCAGCGGAGCGGTCCGCTTCCTGTACGCCTCGAGGAGTTGCGGCCAGTCGTCAGGCAGGCGGCCCTCCAGCGTGGGGCGGAGCCGCTCGGCCTTCAGCCGCTCCCAGCTCTCGCGGTCGGTGACCGGCCACGACACGAAGTCGGGCAGCGAGCCCTTGTCCTTGCGGTCCCGCTTCACCACGCCCCGCTCGTCCCGCCAGACCTGCCATTCGCCGTGGTCCTCCAGCACTTCCGGCTCGAAGGCCGGGCACAGGTAGTTGTTGAGGGGGATGCGATGGACCTCGTCGTCGAAGCCAAGATAGTTGTGGACATCGCGGTCCAGGTAACGGCCCGGCATCTGACCGGTGAGCTCGGCGCCAACGCCCTCGGCATAGCCTACTTCGGCAGGGATGCCGCTCCTCCTGGGCAGACCTTCGTCGTACCAGCGCCGTATGGCGCCGCCCCAGTAGCCGAATTCCCACAGCAAAGTGCGGTCTACTGGCTCAAAGCTCATCACAGCCTGGAATCGCTCAAGAGTGTTCACAGGGGCCTCCTTAAGCCTATCTTTGACGATCTACAGTCACGACGGCGAGCGTAGCTTGGGCTATGATAGCAGAATACGGCGTGTAAGTGGATATGGGTGAAAGGTCGAATCATCTTACTCTAGGGGGAAGAACTTGGCCTTGGGGGCGTGAGCCGGCAATACTGGGGGCAACAAGCCTCTGGAGCAGGTTTGCATGCTTGCCTGGGCCCAATGGGGCAGCCGTGGAAAGCAGGAAACGGTAGTGACGACTTTAGTCGTGGCGATCGAAGCGACCGAAGTCGCTACTACTCAAGCGCCCCCATAGCCGGCGTGTGGCGCTCGCACGGCGGATGGGCCGCTACGAAAGGGTTTTCGCCCGGCAGGCCTCAGGAGGCGTGAAGAACGTCCCTGATCTGTCCAGCATAGCTCTCGCTGTCCGGGTCACCCGTCACGATCTGGACCTGCTCAGGTGCGCTCACGCCCAGGCCGAGCTCCACCGCCCGGGCTATCTGCTGCTGCTCGAAGATAGCGCCGCGGCTGACCTCCGGCGTCGTCCCCAGATGGCGAAGGATCGCTAACCCCACGGCATCCACTGCGATCCGGTCCGTCGCGGCCAGGATGACGCCCGGCTGGGCCTGGCTGCCCACATCCGGCCCGCCGGAGGTGAAGGCCTCCATCCCGTCCAAGACGACAAGTGACGGCGCGTAGGCCAGGTTGGTCTCGGCGATCATCAGCCGCTGGTGTGGCGAGCCGTGCAGCTCATGCATGTAGTCATATGAGCGGCCGGGAAGGGTTTTCGCCACCAGCCCGATGGTGTTCTTCAGGGACATGGTGAAGTGCCCGCCGAATCGATGGGTCTTCAGGTTACAGGTCTGGACCACGCAGGCAGCCTCGAGCACGGGCCTGGCCACGAAGAACCCGTCGCTCCAATGGCCGTCCGGGACGTCGAACCTCTCCCAGCCTGCTGCGCTCATCTCGTCGAGGGGCAGGGCCTCGAAGCCAAGCTCTTCTCCCAG
Organism: Chloroflexota bacterium; assembly: GCA_023475235.1. Classification (GTDB taxonomy): domain Bacteria; phylum Chloroflexota; class UBA6077; order FW602-bin22; family JAMCWG01; genus JAMCWG01. The sequence goes on along the minus strand of JAMCWG010000129.1, from coordinate 38,694 downwards.
CCGGAAGATGCCTTTCTGCTCCATAGCCCCGCGGGTGACAGCCATCCCGCTTCTATCGACTACCGTGATCTTGCTCGCGCCCATGCTCCAGAGCTGCTGAACGAGCGCGCTGAGCGTATCGTTATGGGTGGAGCCGGGAGAGGGATCGGCGCTGTTGAAGTTGGGCTTGAGGACAATGTCCTTTCCCTGGAAAGGGTTGATGCCGAGGATCTGCAGGGCCTTCTGCACTCCCTCCGCTCGATCGGCCGTCCGCACCAGTACGACGTTTGCCTTGCCGGCTTCGTCGCCGGCGGCTGGCGCAGGGTGCTCCTGCGTCGCCGGAGACACGGTATCGGAAGATGGGCCGGGGTCACGCCTGCCGGCTGCAGGATGGGCGAATGGGCCTCTCGCCCGGTCCCTGGCAGCGCCCACGACGAGGTGAGGCGAGGCGACGGTCAATCCGGCCAGCACGCCGACGCGCTTCATAAAGTCCCTCCTGTCGATGCTGTTGCTCGAGCTCATATCTGCCATCCAACTCCTCTGCGGCTGGCTGCTGCGTAGAGGGACCGAAGGCGCAGCGGGTATACGTCATTGATAACACGATTGTTGGGTGATATCAATGTCTGGGCGCAGAGACTTTTCGCGCTGTCTCGGTGGCCAGGGCGCCCGCCCCCACTGTTCTGAGCTGGCGGGTGCCCTGCCGGTCGCTACTTGAGGCTGCGAATGTACGCGATGAGATCGGCGAGCGCCGCGTCGTCGATCTGGGCCGGTGAAAAGGCGGGCATACTTCCCTCGCCCTTGCGGATCAGCGCAGCCAGCGCATCATCGCCGGGAAACTTCTGCTGGAAGTCAGGCCCTTTGAGGGCCGGGCCGAAGCCCTTGTTGCCGCCGGGGTGGCAGCCCTGGCAGAATTTTTGGAAGACGGCTTGCCCTGCCTGCGCGTTGGCCGTGCCGCCGGTGGCAGCAGGAGCCGGGGTTGACGAGGCGGCAGTCGAAGCAGCCGTCGGCTTGGCTGGAGCCGACGTCGGCGCGCTTGGCGTGATCGGGGCCGGCGTCGGCGCACTCACCGCGGTCGGTGCTGACGTGGGGGCGCCCGCAGACGCGGGCGCCGAAGTTGGCGAGCCAGCAGGCTTCGAGGCCGGGCTGGAGGCGGCGGAAGCCGGTGCCGCGGCCTCGCCGGCCAGGGCCTTTGCCGCGCTCGCTCGGGTCTGCGTGTCCCACACGTACAGCGCTCCGGCCAGCACCAGGCCGGCCACTATCCCGAGCGACACGAGAGATATGCCGAGTATGTGTCCGGATCGCCCGCGTCCTGATCGTCCGTTCATCGAATCACCACCACCTCATCACGACCTTGTCACTGCCCGGTAGTCGCCAGGAACTGTGCGATCTGGCGGATCTCGTCGGCGCTGAGCTTCTCCCCGTAGGCGGGCATGATGGAGGCAGGGTTGGCTGCCTTGGGGTTGACGATGTAAGCGCTGATTTCATCCAAAGTGTGCCCCTTGGTGATGCCCGCCAGGTCGGGACCGGTAGTGCCGCCCACTCCACTCAGGCTGTGACAGGCAGCGCAGTTCTGGGCTTGATACAGCCGTTTGCCGGCCTGCTCGGCTGCCGTCAGCGTTCGGCTGGGCCCTCCCGTGGCGGCCGGCGTGCTCTGTATGGCGCGGGCAGTGAGGACTGCGACGGCCACCAGCGCCAGCGCAGTGACGATGATGGTCCGCGGGCGGTGCACCGGATGGCGAAGCGGACTCCGGTCCAGCAGCGGCAGGAAGAGCAGCGCCAGGACCCCGATGGTCGGTATGCCGATTACGCCCACGAACTCCAGCTCGCCGGGGAAGTATTTCAGAAGCTCAAACAGAAACAAGAAGTACCACTCGGGGCGCGGCACGTAGGCGGTATTGGTGGGGTCGGCCTGGCTTTCCAGGGGCACGCCGAAGGCCACCACCAAACCGATCAACACTAAGAAGACCAGCATTGCCACCAGTGTGTCTTTGACAACAGAATAGGGGAAGAAGGGCTCCCCCTCGGCCTTCTCGGCCTGGTAGTGGCGACGGTATTCTTCCTTATCCTCAGCGTTCACCACCGTACTCCTATCGCTTCGGGATGCCCGACCGCTTCGGCAAGCCCGAGATGCCGCTGTACCCCCGCTGGCGGGCCTGTTGCTCTCGCTCGTATGCTCGGTCGGGTGCACCGGAAATGCCGATCCTGACCACCATAAACAGATGCAGGCCGACCAGCGGCACGATGAGGGCCGGCAGCAACAGGACGTGAAATGCGAAGAACCGGGCCAGGGTGACGGCCCCCAGGTCGGCGCCGCCCCGGAGCACTCGCAGGATGAAGCCTCCCACGACCGGCACCGTTCCCGCCATATTCGTGCCCACGGTAGTGGCCCAGTAGGCTTTCTCGTCCCAGGGCAACAGGTAGCCGGTGAACCCGAAGCCGAAGGTGAGGAGCAGCAGAAAGACACCGGCGGTCCAGGTAAATTCACGGGGATACTTGTACGCGCCCATCACGATGACCCGTAGCATATGCGCCACCACCAGCACGACCATCGCGCTGGCTCCCCAATGGTGCAGCCCCCGTACCACCTGCCCGAAGATGACCTCGTTCATAATGTACTGCACGCTGTCATAGGCGTGGTCAGGGGAGGGGACATAGTAGGCCGCCAGGAAGATGCCGGTCACCACCTGAAGGGTGAAGACGAACAGGGTGGCGCTGCCCAGGGTGTACCACCAATTCACGCTGCGGGGAATATGCCGGTCCATAAGGGCCGCCCAAATGGACCGCACCCCCAGACGCTCGTCCAGGCTGTCTATCACGCGCTCGGATATCGAGGGCCTGGTCTGCTGCCCGAAGGGCTCTCTCATTGGCTGCACTTCAGGCCTCTTCTTTCTGCGGTATGCCCAAACGGAAGTCCTTGTAGGCCACCAGCAAACGCCCGCCTTCCGTCTTGACATCCAGGGTGTCCAGAGGGCGCGGAGGCGGGCCGGCGGTTACCGTGCCGTCGATGGTGAAGACCCCGCCGTGGCAAGGGCACACGAAGTGATTGCTCGCGGCCTGCCAGCTCACGGCGCAGCCCAAGTGAGTGCAGCGAGGATTGTACGCGACGAAGTCGTTGGCGGTCTTGCGCAGCACCCATACAGACTTCTTCTCTGGTTGTTCCACCCAGCCATCGCGTCGCGTCAGCGTGAAATCCACCAGCTTCGGCTGACCGATGGTGAAATCGTTCGGCGTGCCCACCGATATCGAAGGTGTTTCCCGCTTTTTTAGAGCCGGGGACACCACATAGCCAACGATAGGGATGCTTACCGCCGTGGCGATGAATGCACCTATGGCAGCGGTGGCATAGCTGAGAAACCGTCGTCGCGATACATCGTGTTCTTCGTGCCCGCTAACATCCGCACAACACACAAAACTCCTCCCCCCGAGTAGCAATGGCCCCCGAGTAGCAATGGCCACTATATACTTGTGATCCTGGCGGCACATAGCCGCACCAGCAAGATGAACCACCTTGAATGCGCTGTATCGCCAACACCTTCCCACTACTTGCGTCTCGTGGGCTTCGGTGCCCGGCTTCGTGTACCGTTTCGGCTCTCAGTCCTTCTTGGCCCCGGCCTCGATCCAGAGCGTGATGTTCTCGATGCGATTGGGGCTCAACTGGCGTCCCTGGTGCGGCATCCGGATCTCCGGCGCAGCAGTGCCTTTTATCACGGCCACCAGTGTGCTGCTGCCGGGAGAGCCGGGAATGACGACCGGGCCGAATTGAGTCCCCTTCATCACGCCTTCATAGGTGTCCAGGCGCAGGCCGTTGGCAGGGTTGCCGGGGCCGTGGCACTGGACGCAGTACTGGTCGAGAATTGGCTGGATATCCCGAACGTAAGAGCCGTCCCAAACTAGCTTAGCGCGCACAGGCACGTCCACAGAGGAAGAATCGGTTGGGGTGGCCTGCGAGGCTATACTCTGACAACCCAAACTGAGGACAAGAATGAAACCGAGGACGCCAACTACAACCCCGATCTTCCGGCCGTCGCCGAGGACCATCCTCAACCACCTCCCCGCCATTGGCGTGCGTTCTGTCGCATGCGCATGGTCACCATGCGCCCCAGGGGTACGCCACTGCCGCCCGCTCGTCGCGGCCAGCAGCACAGCGCTGCCTACCCCCGCGCGTTGTTACTGCGTAATATATCGCTTTCCATCGGGCTTTGCAAGCTGATGCTTCTCTCAGCTTGCTGAGAAGAGTGCAAGACCCGGCGGCCTTCCCCGTCCGGTCCAGCGAGGATCAAAGCCTCGCTGCAGCCATGCCCGCTCTGCCGCGGGAAGGACCTGCTGTCCGGTGGGCAGGGGCTATTCAGCCCGCAGCGCCCCCATGCCGCAGAATCGCGTGCACTCGCCGCAGTCGATACACCTGGTCTCGTCGACCTCGGGCGCGGCGTAACCTTTCTGGATGGCGCCCCTACGGGGCACACACGAACGGACGGACAGGGATGATTCTGGGGACAACGGTGGCTGACTACTCTAATTGGCATCGTGTTCTCCTACGATAGGTGATAATATCAACGGCGGTTGGCTATAGTATACCATACCTAGGCTAGGTATCTGCAGTCAGATGCAAAGAGACGAAGAATTAGTTATAATATCCCCTGACTATGGCTCCGCGAGGACTGCTGAAAAAGGTTAGCTCCGTGGGGCACTCATTTGATTGGCATCGAGGCAGGTGTGGGGTGATGGAAGCGGTAAACCAGGAATACAGCCCGCTGCCGAAGCAGCAAGGGCAGTACAGTGTGGATCGAGCCTCCCTTTGGCTCCGCTATGTCATTCCCCTGCTGGGCCTCTACTTCATCGTACGCCCGGTCTTATCCTTCGTGGTCCAATCTTCGGTAGCCGTGGCGGCGGCAGGCCTCGACCACATCGACGGGCTGGAGCCCACGCTTCTTCAGCTACTTCCGGTGGTCGAGGTGTACGCCTCTGTGATGCTGCGGGTCCTGGGCAACATCCAGGTGGTGGGCCTGGGGGTGACCGGAAGCACCGGCGAGTGGCTGCATCGGCTGGCGCCGCAGATGTTCGGCGATCCCCCGATGGTTGCCGAGGGCGCCTGGGTGAGCGCGATCCTCGTGTCGGGCAGCTCGGTCCTGGCGGTGTTCGCCTCCCGGCTGCTCGCCAGACTGCTGTTGTTCTATGCCGGGGCGGTCCTCGCCCAGGCGGCGATGGGGAGCTCCCGGCCGTGGTTCCTCAGCCGTCACCTGCCCAAGCGGAGGCTGATGTTTTTGATTGCCCTCCTCTTGCAGGCGGAGGCATTGGTTGGGATGGTTGTGATGGCGGCGAATATCGCCGACGCCGACCTGGATGCGATGGGGTTTGCCCTGCTGGCCACCAAGCTGCTGCGAGTGACGCCACTGGCATACGACACAATGGTCGGCTCGCTGGCGCGCATTATGCTGCTGTCCACCATAGGAATGGGCATCGCCGTTCCGTCGCTGCTGATGGCCCGGCCGTGGAGGGCGTTGCCTGGCCTGTGGCGGGAACCCGGTCAACTGCAAAGCGGAGAGGATGGGAGCTTTGACGTGCATCTGGCTCCCGCGAATGCCGCGCCGCGGTTCCAGGCGGTGATGTTGCTGACCGTCGCGGTAGCCCTCGCTCTCTCTCCAGTGAGCAAAGTGGCGCCGGGGAAGATCGCCGAAATCAGCGTCGAGAGCTCGCCGGATACCAGCATAGCCGATGCTGCTTCGGCGAGCGACGAAGCACCGCCAGTGCCGGAGCCGGCCCTCATTGCGACCCCGGTGGCCCGGGCGACCGGATCAGTGGCTCGGCCGGCCGGATCGCTGGTGGCCATCTCGGGCCACAATTACCGCCATACCTTCTGGGTCAATGGCTCGCCCCAGGTGCTTCGCGGCGTAGGCTATAACCCGCGCTATCGCAAGTTGCCCGACACCGAGAGAGCAGCACTCTATGATAAGGACTTCTCGAAGATCGCTGCTTCCGGGTTCAACGCCGTCATCGGCTGGAACCAGAACGAGTTCGATGAGCTGGCCCTGCGCAAGGCTAATGAGTACAGCCTGGGGGTGTTCTTGCCCTACGACCTGCCTCCTCAGGCCAACTACGACGATCCGGCCGTTACCGCACAGCTCAAGCAAGACATCGCCGTCTGGGTGGAGAGGTACAAGACTGCCCCGGCCCTGCGGATGTGGGCTATCGGCAACGAGGTGTTTCACGATATGAGCGACAAGCGCCAGGTCCCGGCATTCTCTCGGTTCTACGCCGAGGTCGTCAACATGGTGCACGAGCTGGACCCGGCCCATCCGGTCCTGTACCGCGACGCGGAAGATGCCTATGTTGGACTGATGCGCAGCGCCTTCAAGGAAGCAGGGGCGAAACGCTACTGGCTGGTCTACGGGATGAACATCTTCACTTACCGGATGGAATCGGTGCTGACCAAGTGGCCGGAGCAGGGCCTGGACGTGGCGCTATTGATATCCGAGTATGCCCCAACCGGCCTGAGCCGCGAGGCCAGGCCCGGCGGCTATCTCCGTATGTGGAAGGTGATGCAGAAGGAGCCCGGCCGGGTCCTGGGCGGCTTCGCCTACGTGTGGAGCACCAATGGCCCCGAGGCGCTGGACCGTACCTACGGCCTGGTTAACGACAACGGCGACCCCGCCGACGCCAGCCTTTCCACGCTTGCCGCCGAGAACTGGAAGGAGATCGACGCCGCCAACGGCCCCGGCGAGCCCTAGGCATCGGCAACCGTACGTCGGTCACAATCCCGAGGTCTCACTGGAGGCTCCTGACAGTCACTGCCGGTATCCCGGCCGTTGCCGCTCGCGCTACTGGCCTTCATCGGGCTGCCCTTCCCCAGGCGTACCAGGCGCGCCATAAGGAAGCGGCCCAAAGTGACAGGTCTGCCCCAGGGTCAAGGTGCCCAGCTCGAGGGCAAGGCCGGCAGACTGAATGAAGGCGTTCGGCCGCAGCGCAACCGCCGCGACGGTAACCAGCCTCATAGTTGACCACCTCCTAAACAATAGACGGAGCAGGTCTGCTTACGGTTCCGGCGAGCGCCCCGCTGAAGGTGCCCTACTCATCCAAGAGATGGAAAGCCTCACATCATGAGTATCGGCGGGGCTTCCCGCTTGCTTCCACCACGACCAAGATAGGGCCCTTTGGACGAAAGTGATGCACCCAGCCAGTCCATGATGCCAGTCGACACAATGTTGAGGGCTTGGTCGAGGAAGACTTCGCCGCTGTTGGGGCCGAGGAATGTACGCCCTTCGCTTGAAGAGCGTATCCTGGCTTTGGCTAGTAAGCCTTCGCCAGCACGACGCGGCAGGTCGCTGGCTTGCCGCAATAGATGCACGTGCCGTCGGGGGCCGCGGCATCCAGCGGCAGGTTGCGGATGGTGGCGGCCGTCAGCTCCTTCAGGGCGGCCTCGCAGGCGGGATCGCCGCACCATTGGGCGTGGACAAAGCCCCGCTGCTCCGACATCATCTCCTGGAAGTTGGCCAGGCGGACCAGCTCCTGCGAATTGGCCTCCCGGAAGGCGAGGGCACGATCGAACAGGGCCTGCTGAATGGTGACGAGCATATCACGGACGGCGGCGGCGACGCCCTCCTTCGGAACGACTGTCTTGGCCCGATTGTCCCGTCGCACCAGGACTACCTGCCCGTTGCGCACATCCCGTGGGCCCACCTCGAGGCGGAGCGGCACGCCCCGCAGCTCCCAGTCGGCGAACTTGTAGCCGGGGGTGTATTCCTCGCGCCAGTCGAACTCGACCCGGAGCTCCCCGCACAGCCCCGGCTGCATCTCGGCTACGAAGCGCGCCACGGCCTCTTTCTCTTCGGTGGACCGGTAGATGGGCACGACCACTACCTCTACGGGTGCCACGCGCGGGGGGATGATCAGCCCGCTGGCATCGCCATGTACCATCACCAGCCCCCCGATGAGGCGAGTGGAAACACCCCAGCTAGTCTGGTAGACGAACTTCCGCTCCCCATCCCTGTCCAGGAAGGTTATGTCGAAGACCCTGGCGAAGTGCTGGCCGAGGAAATGGGAGGTGCCGGCCTGGAGGGCGCGGCCGTCGGCCATCATCGCCTCGATGGAGTAGGTGTCCTGCGCACCGGCAAAGCGCTCGGCGGGGCTCTTCAGCCCGGCGATGACGGGGATGGCCAGCTCCGTCTCCACGAACTCGCGGTAGACCTCGAGCATCCGCAGCGTTTCCTCGCGTGCCTCCGCCTCCGAAGCGTGAGCGGTGTGGCCTTCCTGCCAGAGGAACTCGGTGGTGCGCAGGAATGGGCGCGTCACCTTCTCCCAGCGGACGACGTTCGCCCACTGGTTGATGAGCACGGGCAGGTCTCGCCACGATTGGATCCACTTGGCATACATCGTGCAGATCACGGTCTCCGAGGTGGGCCGCACCGCCAGGCGCTCCTCCAGGACGTCGCTGCCGCCCTGAGTGATCCAGGCCACCTCGGGTGCGAAGCCCTCCACGTGCTCCGCTTCCTTGCTGAGGAAGCTCTCCGGAATGAACAGCGGGAAGTAGGCGTTGCGATGGCCGGTGGCCTTGATGCGCAGGTCCAGGGCAGCCTGGACCCGCTCCCATATGGCATACCCATATGGCCGGATCACCATACAGCCCCGCACCGGCGCGTAGTCGGCCAGCTCGGCCTTGAGGACCACGTCGGTATACCACCGGGAGAAGTCCTCCTCCCGGTCGGTGATGTGCTCGACAAAACGCTTCTCCACGCTCACTTCATCGCTCCAGCTCGTTAACTACTGTCCGTATTTCGTCCATCAGGGCCTCGTACAGCTCGTCCTCGGCCACTGTCCGCACAACCTGGCCGTGCCGGAACACGATCCCGCGGCCCTTGCCGCCCGCTATGCCGACGTCGGCCTCGCGCGCCTCGCCCGGCCCGTTCACCACGCAGCCCATCACGGCCACCTTCAGCGGCACGCGGATGCCCTGTAGGGCGTCGTCCACGCGCTCGGCCAGGCCCATCAGGTCGATCTCGACGCGCCCGCAGGTGGGGCACGATATCAGGATGGGCCCGTGCTCGCGCAGGTCCAGCGACTTCAGTATCTCGTAGGCCACCCGCACCTCCTCGCGCGGCGGCGCAGTGAGGGACACGCGGATGGTGTCGCCGATGCCCTCGTGGAGCAGGATGCCCAGCCCAACTGATGAGCGGATGATGCCCGTGCGCGGGGTGCCCGCCTCGGTGATGCCCAGGTGAAGGGGATATGGGACGGCCGCGGCCATGCGGCGGTACGCTTCGACGGTGGTCGGCACGTCGAATGCCTTCAGCGAGAGCTTGATCAGGTCGAAGTCCAGCGACTCGAGCAGGCGCACCTGCTCCAGGGCCAGGGCCACCATCCGCTCGGCGGTGGACCGCTCGTCGCCGGCCTGGCGCTCGGGCAGCGAGCCGGCGTTGACGCCGATGCGGATGGGCACCCCGCGCTCTTTGGCCGCCACCACCACCTGCTTCACCTTCTCCGGGTCTCGTATGTTGCCGGGGTTGAGGCGCAGGCCGTCCACGCCGGCGGCCAAGGCCTGCAGGGCGAGATGGTAATCGAAATGTATGTCGGCGACCAGGGGTATATTGATTCCCGCTTTGATGGCCCTCAACTGGTCGGCGGCCTCCCGGTCAGGCACGGCCACCCGCACGATCTCGCAGCCCCACTCCTCTAGCTCGCGGACCTGGGCCACCGTAGCCGCGGCGTCTCGCGTGTCGGTGCTCGTCATCGACTGCACAACAATGGGGGCGCCGCCACCTACGGCTACAGGGCCGATATGGATTTGACGGGAGCTTCGCCTCATTGCCCCAGGCCCGGAATCCGAATCGGATTGATGATCTCGAAGTACGCTACAACCGCCACGGCGGACAGCAGCACCGCCATACCGATCATGTGCACCAGGCCCTCTCGCTCGGGGCTCACCCGCCGACCCCGGATAGCCTCCAGCAGCACGAAAATCAGCCGGCCCCCGTCCAGCCCGGGGATGGGCAGCACATTAGTGACGCCCAGGGCCGCGGAGAGCATGCCGGCCCAGTTCAAGATGGGGAACCACCAGCCTGTCTCCACCGATTCGGTAGTGATCTGACCGGTTATCTGGTAAATGCCCACCGGGCTGACTGGCCGGGCCATCTCCACCGGCAACTGCCCGCGCACTATCAGCACCGGCACGGCGAAGGTGATGCCGATCACCCAGGCGGTGCGCTCGGCACCCATCACCAGGGCCTGGCCGACGGGGTAGGGCACCGGCTCAATCTTGAGCGGCCGGTCCCCGATGCTGACGCCGATCGGGCCCTGTCCTTCGGGCCAGGAGGCACGCACGTTCACGGTGAGGGTCTTCTCGACGCCGTCGCGCCGTATCTGCAAAGGCATAGGCTTGCCGGCGTAGGTCTCGGTCACCTGCCGCAGCCTGGACGAGTTCGTCACAGGCTGTCCCCCGGCAGCGAGGATGACGTCGCCGGGGAGCAGGCCGGCTGCCTCCGCCGGCGTGCCCGCCGTTACCTGCGAGACGACCACTTCGGTAGCGGTGGCCGTAGGCCAGCCGGCGACGAAGCTAGAGGCGAACAACAGCACGGCCAGGACAAGGTTCATCCCCGGTCCGGCCAGCAGCACGCCCGTCCGCCACAACCTGGTGGCGCGCGCGAAGCTGCGGGGCTCCTGCGGGTTCTCCTCGCCCAGCAGGCGGACGAAGGCCAGCACCGGGATGAGATTGAGCGAGTACTCGGTCTCGCCCCGGCGCACGGCAAAGATACGAGGAGGCAGCCCGAAGCCGAACTCCTCCACTTTTATCCCGGCCCGCTTGGCAACCAGGAAGTGACCCAGTTCGTGGACAAGGGCAGCGACGCTGAATATGAGTACAAAGGCAATCAGACTCAGAATGCCATCCATCAGACTCTTTCTAGGGCCCTTTCGACCAGGCGGCCGGCCTCGGCGCGTGCCCACGTGTCGGCCGCCACAACTGAGGCCAGGTCTGCCCGGCCGGCAGCGCGGTGGTCAGCCAGTACCGCCTCCACTAGCTCGCCAATTTGAAGGAAACGCAGCCGGCCTCTCAGGAATGCCTCTACCGCCACCTCGTCGGCCGCCGAGAGGACCGCCGGGTAGGTGCCACCTTGTCTGCCGGCTTCCACGGCCAGCCCGAGGCACGGATACCGCGCCCAGTCTACTTCCGCAAAGGAAAGGCGGCCGATTGCCCGCAAGTCCAGCCGCGGCGCGAGGCCGGCAAGGCGGTCCGGATAGGTGAGCGCAAACTGAATGGGAAGGCGCATATCGGGCAGGCTCAGCGCCGCCTTCACCATGCCGTCAACTAATTCTACCATAGCGTGGACGATGCTTTCCCGGTGCAGCAACACGCCTATCCGGTCGTACGGCATCCCGAATAGCACGTGGGTCTCGATGATCTCCAGCCCCTTGTTCATCAAGGTAGCCGAGTCCACGGTGATCTTCTTGCCCATCTTCCAGGTCGGATGTCGCAGCACCTCTCCGGGCGTGACGCGTGCCATCTGGTCGACCGAGTAGTCCCGCAGCGCGCCGCCGGAGGCAGTGAGGACCAGCCGGGATATCCCCTCGATGCGCTCGCCCATCATGCACTGCCACAGGCTGCTGTGCTCGCTGTCCAGGGGCAGCAGTTGCCCTCGCCACGGCAGCAGCAATTCGCCCGCCATCACCAGCACTTCCTTGTTGGCGATGGCCACCTGCTTGCCGGCCTGCAAGGCGGCCAGCGTAGGACCGAGCCCCGCCTTGCCGCTGGTCGCCATTACCACCAGATCTACCTCCGGCTGGATGACCATCTCCTCCAGTGGCAGCCAGGCTATGCCCTCCTGGCCTCCGGCCAGGTCGGTCCTGGCGGCGCGGCTGTGCCAGACGAAGCGGGGATGGAAGCGATTGATCTGCTCGGTGAGCAGGGAGGTGTTGGTACCCGCGGCCAGGCCGACCACCTGCAGGCGGTCCGGCAGGTGGGCCGCCACCTCGAGCGTCTGCCGGCCTATGGAGCCGGTACTACCCAGTATGGCGATTCGCTTCATCACAATCCCATCCTGATGTCCACAGTTGTTCGACCCGGTGGTGCTCAACTCTCACTCTAACCAGTGTTGCCCGGCGGAGCGAGGCCCGCTTCAGCCCAGGGTCAGCGCCCGAAAATAGTATACTGCCAGCACGGCGAAGAGAAGGCTATCGATCCGGTCCAGTACTCCGCCGTGGCCGGGCAGCAGCGCCCCGCTGTCCTTCGTCCCGGTGGCCCGCTTCAAGAACGACTCGGCGAGGTCCCCCATGATCGCGGCAAGGCCAATGACGAGACCGAGGGCGGCCGCATTGGTAGCTGGCATAGCCGGCACTCCCAGCCGGGATAGCAGCAGTGCCGCCGCAGCGCTCACGACGGCCGTCAGCATTACTCCCCCGATGGTCCCCTCCCATGTCTTGCCCGGGCTCACGCGGGGGTACAGGGGCCGCCGCCCGATAGCCCGCCCCACGAGGTAAGCGCCGGTGTCGCAGACCCAGGTGCCGACCAGCGCCCAGGCCGCCCATATGGGCAGGGCTTCGGCCTGGCGCAACATGGCGAAGTGCTGGAGCGGCCAGGCCAGGTAGATGGCGGCGGCGATGCTCAGGCCCCAACTGGGCAGCATCGTCGATGCCGGGGTGTAGCGAAACACGTAGTACACCAGCGACGCCACCAGCACCAAAGCCACCGCCCCGGACGCCAGGTCCATCCCGGCGTACACTCCGGCCAGCAGCAGCAACGGCAGCCCGGCAATGACGGCCACCGAAGGCTGATACCCGCCCGCCCGCAGCAAACGGGCGACCTCGACGGCTGCCAGCAGGGCCAGCAGGCCCAGAAAGGCCCCGAAAACCCAGGAGCCCAGATAAAGCACGATCAAGAACAGCGGGACGAGCCATAAGGCAGTGACCACACGGTAGCGCAGCACAGAACCTCTCAAGGAGAAGCAGAGTATCAGAGCCTGCCAAATCGGCGCTCACGTTTGTTGTAGGCTGCCAATGCCTTCTGCAGCTCCTCCCTGCCGAAGTCCGGCCAGTAGGTCGGCGTCGAGTAGTACTCGGCATACGCAGCCTGCCAGACCAGGAAGTTGCTCAAGCGCATCTCGCTGGCAGTGCGGATCACCAGGTCGGGGTCGGGCTGATCGCCGGTGTAGAGGTAGTGGCTGAATTTCTCCTCCGTAAGCTCCGACGGGTCTACGCCCTCCCGCAATATCCGCTTGACCGCATCCAGTATCTCCGCCCGCCCGCCGTAATTGAAGGCCACATTCAGGGTTATTCGGGTATTGTTCTTGGTAAGCTCGGTGGCCCGGTGGATGGCGGCGCACATTTCAGGAGAGAGGCCATCGGTTCGGCCCAGGTGGCACAAGCGCGCCCCCTGCCGATGCATCTCCTCGGACTCCTCGGTTATTACCTCCATCAGTATACTCATCAGCCCTTTAACTTCCTCGACCGGGCGGTTCCAGTTCTCGGTGGAGAAAGCATATATGGTGAGCACCTGGATGCCGAAATCGGTGCAGGCCTGTAACACCGTGCGGATATTGCGGGTGCCGGCCCGGTGTCCCTCCACCCGCGGCAAGCCGCGCTGCTGGGCCCACCGCCCGTTGCCATCCATGATTATGGCGACGTGGCTGGGCACTTTGACAAACTTTGTGTCTTTCGGTTCGGCGGGCAATCCCACTGCTCTCAACTCGTCTGGCTTCGGCGTCATTACACCTGAAGTATCTCTTCTTCCTTGCTCGAGCCGACCTTCTCCACCTCTGTGATGTAGTAGTCGGTCAGCTTCTGCAATTGCTCTTGTCCTCGTTTCATTTCGTCTGTTGAGATGTCCTTCGACTTCTCAAACTCACGCAGGTGGTCCACGGCATCCCGCCGGGTATTCCGCACCGCAACGCGGCCTTCCTCCACCCGCCTGCGCACGACCTTGACCAGCTCGCGGCGCCGTTCCTCGGTCAGGAACGGGATAGGCAGACGAATCAGCCTGCCGTCATTGGCCGGGGTCAGCCCCAGGTCCGACTTGAGGATGGCCTTTTCGATGGCCGCGAGGGATTTCGTGTCCCACGGCTGAATCACCAGCAGCCGCGCCTCCGGAGCCGAGATGCTCGCCATCTGGTTCAGCGGTGTGGGCGTGCCGTAGTAGTCCACCAGCAGGGACTCCACCAGCGCCGGGCTGGCCCGGCCGGTCCGGATGGACGTCAGATCGTGGCGGAGGGCCTCGACGGCCTTCTTCATTTTGTCATCAGCTTCGGTCAAAACGTTGTCAACCATTGTTTGCCTCCGCAGGCTCCAGCCAATCAAAGGTCATCGTACGGGCTGCGAGCTGAGGTCGCGGGCGCTAATTTCCGGTGCTCGCTTCTGAGCACTTGTCACCTATTATGGTGCCCACCGGCTCGCCGAGGACCGCGCGCTCGATGTTCCCTTCCTCATCCAGCCCAAATACGATAATGGGCAACTTGTTCTCCATACACAGGGACAACGCGGTGCTGTCCATAACCCGCAGCCCCTTGTTCAAGACCTCGATATAGGACAGCCGGTCGTACTTGACGGCCGCCGGGTTGACGCGCGGGTCGTCGCTGTAGACCCCGTCCACCTTGTTCTTGGCCATCAACAGCACCTCAGCATCGATCTCCACGGCGCGCAGAGCGGCTGCGGTATCCGTGGTGAAATACGGGTTGCCCGTGCCGGCGGCGAAGAGCACTACCCGCCCCTTCTCCAGGTGGCGAATAGCCCGGCGCCGGATATACGGCTCCGCCACCGCCTGCACCGGGATGGCGGTCTGCAGCCTCGTATCGACGTCGTGCTTCTCCAGCGCATCCTGCAGGGCGAGCGCATTGATGACCGTGGCCAGCATGCCGGCGTAGTCGGCCTGTACGCGGTCCATGCCCTTGTCAGCGGCTTGCATGCCGCGCCAGATGTTGCCGCCGCCGACCACGATGCCCACCTTGACGCCGAGGTCCATCGCCACCCGCTTCACCTGGCGAGCGATGGTGTTCAGGACATTAGAATCGATGCCGAAGGATTCCTCTCCCATCAGGGCTTCGCCGCTTAGCTTGATCAAGACACGATGGTAACAAGGCATCGACCTCTCCTCCGGCCTGCCGCCTTTCGGCGAAGATAGCGCAATCAAGCCCCCAGCTCGAAGCGGGCGAAGCGCCTCACGCGGATGTTCTCGCCGAGCTGTGCGATGTTATTGACGATAAGCTGCTGAATGGTCTGGCTCGGGTCCTTGATGAACGGCTGGGCGAGCAGAGACACATCGCTGGGATCGCTCTCGTCGTCCACCGGCTTGTCGTCCGGTGCGATGTACTTCGGCCCGGCGGCGGCGATCTGGAGGGCGATGTCGTGGGCCAGGGCCTTGAACTGATCGGTGCGGGCCACGAAGTCGGTCTCGCAGTTCACTTCCACCAGCACGCCGATGCGGCCGCCGGCGTGAACGTAGGCCTCGACCAGCCCGTGGCGGGCCTCGCGCCCCTGCTTCTGCTCGGCCTTGGCCAAGCCCTGCTCGCGCAGTATCTCCGCCGCCCGCTTCAGGTCACCCTCGCACTGCTCCAGGGCGCGCTTGCATTCCATCACTCCGGCTTTCGTCTGCTCTCGGAGCTCCCTCACCATTCTTGCGTCTATTTGTGCCATGTCTATTAGTAATCCTCCCAGTTTGCGAAGTGGATGAACAGAGGGCCCGGCCGGCGAATCACCCTTCCTGGCCTGGATCGTCGGCAGGCTCGGCAGCTCGGCTCGACCCGGGCTCATCGTTGGGCTCGGCCACGAATACCACCTCTCCTGCGCTCCGCAGCATCTCCTCGGTGATCTCGGCCGCCGCCACCGGCTCTATCTTCTCGGCAGCCTCTTCTGCCTCGGCTTCCGCTGCCGCGGCCTCTGCTTCGGCCGCTATCTCGCGCGCCCGCTCTCCCTCGATCGCCGCCTCGGCAACCCGGTTGACCAGCAGCTTGATGGCGCGGATGGCATCGTCGTTAGCCGGAATTGGGTAATCGACCTCGTCGGGATTGCAGTTGGTATCGCACATAGCCACGATGGGTATTTCCAGCCGGTGGGACTCGGCCACTGCGATCCGCTCCCGGTGCGGGTCCACGATGAACAGCGCGCCGGGCAGGTCCTTCATGCCGCGGATGCCGCCCAACAATCGGTTGAGCCGAACGGCCTCGTCTCGGAGCCGGGTTGCCTCTTTCTTAGGGAGCCTGTCCAACTCGCCCTGCGCGTCTCGCCATTCCAGCTCCTCCAGGCGCTTTATCCGCTCCTGGATAGTGCGGAAATTCGTGAGCATTCCGCCCAACCAGCGCTGGTTGACGTAGAACATGCTGGAGCGCTTAGCCTCCGTCTCCACTGCTTCCTGGGCTTGCTTCTTGGTGCCCACGAGCAACACGGTCTGGCCACCAGCGACCAGGTCTCGCACATACTGATAGGCGGCATTCAGCTTGGTTACCGTCTGCTGCAGGTCGATGATGTGGATACCGTTCCGTTCGGTGAAGATGTAGGGGCGCATGCGCGGGTCCCAGCGCCGGGTCTGATGACCAAAATGGACCCCTGCTTCCAGCAGGGACTTCATAGAGACAACATTTGCCAAGAGGATCCTCCTAATCGCGTTTTCGGGCCAGGTCGGGCCTGGCCCTGCTCCCGCCTCCCTCTTCTCGCCGAGAACTGTGCCTGGTGCCGCATCGTGTACCAAACACAGCACGCCTCGGTCGATCAGGAAGCGTGCTTAATCGAGTGAAAGTATACCACAGTTCCTTGCCGCTTTACCATAGGGCGGCGCAAGGGTAGGGTGCTATGAAAATCTACCTTCGTAGCACCCTGCGCAAGGGTCATCGCTCTTTAAGGTGAGCAATTCGTTGGAGACGATATGAAAGAAAGGCGGCTTTGTACAGCCATCCCGCGGTGTCCCGCTGCTGGCGGCTCACTGGGTGAGGCTGCGGCACATATCCTGCAACACTCTGGCGCCGCGGTAGAACCGCTCGCGTTCAAACTCGTCCAGGTCCCACTGCTCGATCCTTTCGATGCCGCCCCGGCCCAGCACCACCGGCACGCCGATGCTCAGCCCCTTCAGGCCGTACTCCCCGTCCAGGATGGCCGAGCAAGGCATCAGTACCTTCTTGTCGCCCAGGATGGCCTGGATCATCGAGACGGTGTTGGCGGCCGGGGCGAAGGTGGTCGCCTCCTTGCGCGATACAACCGCCATCGAAGACATTCGCAGCGCCTCCGATGTTCGCTGTCTTTCCGCCGGGGGCAGAGTGATGGGCGCACCGTCGCGCCTGGCGCGGCTGAAGACCGGTGCCTGGCCATCGCCGTGCTCCCCAAGCACAAAGCAGTCGATTGAGGTGGACTTCCCATCCCCCAGCATCCAGCAGGCCCGGGAGGAGTCGAGCATCCCGCCGCTGCCCACCACTCGTTGGCGGGGGAAGCCGGTGAGATGCCAGACCAGATAATTCATAACATCCATCGGATTGCTGATAGTGATGATCACGGCATTTGGACATTTCTCTTTGATGGTTGGACAGATACTGCGTATCACCTGGGCATTGTTAGCGGCCAGGTCCAGCCGTGTCTTGATCTCCGGGCTGCGCGCCTTTCCAGCAGCAATCACTACCACGTCCGAGCCTTCGCATTCTTCGAGCGGTCCGGCCTTTACGTGGCAGTCATTGGAAAAGGCTACCGACTGAACGATATCGAGGGCTTGCCCGATAGCCCATTCGGTCCGAATGTCCACCAATACAATCTCATCGCACACGGCCCGCTGGGCCAGCACGAAACCGACGCAAGAGCCGACGTTCCCCACCCCGACTACAGTCACCTTCACCTTGTTCACAATAGACCTCCCGTTTCACCGTTGATTGCTAGACCCCGGCCGGCCCGTGCCCCTCTGGCTGCGACCTATCTCGGCCAGATGCGGGCGCAGCCGTCCGGCCACGCCGATCGAAGCGCGGCCGCAATGCTCGGTCCGACGTCAGTCTACCACAGCAATACGCATTGGTTCAAAGCCAAGGTGAAACTCCGGGCCTGGTTTGCCTGGAAGAGCCCATTCTGATACAATGTCTGCGCTGAGAGGCGGCTACAATCAATAACGATGAGGTTGTTATAAGCAGATATGAGCGATAAGAAAGACACCAGCGTGCCCACCAAGGAAAAGAAGATGGGCTGGCGCGAGATGCCGCCGGCGGGTGTGATCCTTGAGCCGGGCAGCAGCGTGAAGTACGAGACCGGCGACTGGCGCACTTCTCGCCCGATCTTTCATCCCGATCGGTGCATCCAGTGCTTTTTCTGCTGGGTGTACTGCCCCGATTCCGCTATCCGGACCGAGAACCGCAAGGTGATCGGCATTGACTACGAGCACTGCAAGGGCTGCGGCATCTGCTCAACCGAGTGCCCGGTCAAGCCGGAAAAAGCCATCATCATGGTCGAGGAATCGGAAGTCAAGAAATAGAAAGAAGTAAAAGTAATCGCAGTGACGGGTTCATTCGTCACTGCGGGCGTCCAGAAGTGTAGTGTAGCGGTAGTGACGAATTCATTCGTCACTACCGTCTTGTCCGGTCAGTCGTAATGATCGGGAAAGGTGCGGGCCCATTCCACCTCGGCGCCCTTGAGGGCGGCTGAGCGCAGGTCCTCGGGCACCGGCTCCCCTGCCACCACTTTCACCGCCATGCGTACCTGTGCCTCGTTCACCATCCCCACGGTGAAAGCGGCCGCGCCCGGTATCGCCAGGGCCGCTCGCATGCATTCCTCGGCGTCGGCGGCGTGCCGGCCCTCGCCCAGGACCTTCATCAGGCAGACGGCCTTCCCTTTGCCGCCCGCCTCGGCGATGAAGGCCCGCTGCTGGTCCGGGGTGGCCCCTCGCAGCCCGAGCATATCCTTGCTGCCCAGTGTGAGAATCACCTCGATGCGCGGATCGTCGATGAGGCGGCGCATCACCTGCCCGGAGTAGATGTGGCTGCTGGCCCCGACGTGGCGGGTAATGCCGCGCTCCTTTGCCCGGCAGAGTGCCTCCAGCACCCCCTGGCGGGCCTCGTAGTCGGCCTCCGTGCGCACGCTGTGCATCAGGAAGACATCGACATAATCGGTCTCCAGCTCTTCCTGCACCATCTCGATCTGGGCCTCGGCGTCGGCGCGGGTCTTCGCGTTCGTCTTGGTGCTGATGACCACCCGACTACGGTCGGTCCCCCGCAGTCCGTGGGCCACGTGAGGATGGGTGCCGTAAGATAACGCGGTGTCAAAGAAGTTGACACCCAGGTCGTAGGCCAGGCGGATGAGACGCGCTCCCTCGTCGATAGGTGTCTTGAACCGGCTGTGCCCCATCTGCCCTGTCCCGAAGCACAGCCGCGTGACCGTTAGTCCGGTGTTGCCATAAGGGACTTTCTCCAACATCTCGCTCCTCCCGTTGCCCAGCGGGCTCGTCCGCCAGCCCTGCAGATTGCCTACATCACAGATTACCTGTCGCTGGGGTGCCCGTCAAGCAGTCTCGATGGTCTGAAACTTGCTCTCGCTGCCAAGAGGTACCGGCTGCGAAAGCCAAGAAGGTGGAATCTACATAGAATCCCGATTAGACCAACGGGAACGCAGACAACCGCGATGCATTATCCGCATCGCGGTTGTCTGCGCCGCCCGCTATCGGCTGGCAGCATCGAAGCGGGCCAGATACCCGCCCGTCTTAACGGGCCGCTCTTCCTTCAGGCTATCGTGGATTGCGAACTGGATGGCGGACACGACCGCGGTCTTGGCGGCCGAGGTCATCGGCTCTGTACCCGTGCCTATGCTGTTGACGAACTGCTCCAGCGAGTCGCGGAAGGCGCCCAGCAACCGGCCCTGCACCTCGGTGGCAGTAGCCGGCCCGGTGAAGTCGACGACCTGCCCGCCGGTGTCGTTGTACATACCGGCCCGGCGCTCTTTCAAATAGATGGTGCCCTTCTCGCCGATGATTTCCATGTAATTATCGGTGAGGGTGGGGAAGAAGTTCGGATGGATCCATGAGGAATGAAACATGACTACTGCCCCGTTGGCGAACTTCACCAGGGCCTGAATCCCGTCCATGGTGTCGAAGCCTAGCTTCTTCAGGACGCCGGACGTCTGATAGGCGCTGACCTCCTCCGGCGCGGCCCCGATGTACCACTGGACGAGGTCAATATCGTGACTGCTCATAAAATAGATTGGGCTGGAGTGGGCAGACCAGCCCCGGAGCATATCCGTGGGCACGGAGATGCGGTCGTGCTTGAAGGACTGGGCCATGCGCAGCCCGCCGATCTCGCCGGCATTGATTACCCGCTTGATCCAGGCGTGCTCGGCCACCAGCCGCTGGCTGTAGTTCACCATAAAGATCAGGCCAGTGTCGCGGGCTGCGCGCAGCATCGCCTCCGTGTCCTCAGGCGTGGTGGCGATGGGTTTCTCGGCGAGAACGTGCTTGCCGGCCTGCAGGCAGGCGATCACAGGGTCTTTGTGAGCGTGATCAGGAGTGACCACGCTCACCGCCCGGATGCGCGGATCCTTCAGCATTTCGTTGTAGTCGCTGTACCACCTGGCCCCGTACTTGGCGGCGACAGCTCTGCCGCGGTCCTCGCGGACTTCGGCCACGGCTACGACCCTGACATTGGGCATCTCGGAATAGACCCGGGTATGGCGCTCGCCCAGCAGCCCAGTGCCGATTACGCCGATACCCAGTTTTTGCATATGCCATCCCTCCGATTATCTGTCCAACCAAGCCTGGCGCAGTCGAACCCGGCTGAAGAATTGGGGCTCCCACCCTTTCACCTTCTTGTTCACAACTAGGGCATAGGGCGTGAACCAGATCTGATCGTAAGGCACTTGCTCATAGATGATCCTCTGGCAGCGCTTGTAGATCTCCGCCCGCTTTGCGTCCTCGATCGTGTTCCGCCCCTCCTCCATACACTTGTCCAAGTCGGTGTTCTCGAAGTGGGCGAAGTTGAAGGGACCGGTGGAAGTCAACCGGTTCGAGTAGGCGTCAGGATCCGAATCCCCCCACTGCCGAATGGAGTTGGCTACTTGGAAGTTGCCGGCTTGGAGCTTGGACACGAAGGCAGTTCGCTCGGACACGTTTAGGGTTGTGCGAATGCCTACCTGATCCCAGGTCTGCTTGAAGGCTTCGGCGGTACGCTGCATCACCTCGACATGGAAGAAGTCGTCGACCACATCCACGCCGTCGGGGAAGCCTGCTTCCTTGACCAGCTGCTTCGCCTTGTTCATGTCGAAACTGTAGCGGGGAAGCGTCTCATCATAGCCCAGGTCTCCCGGCCCCCAGTAGTAGTAAGTCGGGACGCCAGACCCTAAGCCGAGGGCCTTGGCCATGCCCTCGCGGTCGGTGGCATAAGCCGCAGCCTGGCGTAGTTTGAGACTGTCAAACGGGGCTTTCTTCATATTGAAGATCAAGTAGTTCACATCCCCGACCCACGGGTACTCCACCAGCTCGAGGTCTGGGTTGGCTCGGATAGTGCCAAAGTTCCGAGCCTCGACCTGCCCAAAGAAGATGTCCAAGTTGCCGGCCCTAACCTCGTTGACCCCGACTATCTCCTCCCGGACAACCCGTATGACGACCCCGTCCAAGTAGGGGAGGGGCTGGCCGTCCTCTCCCTTGTCCCAGTACTTGTCCCACTTCTTGACCGTGATGCGATCACCTGTCACCCATTCCACAAACTGCATCGGGCCGCTTCCTACCGAACGGCGGGTGAGGGCCTCTTCACCGTCGCGGTCCACTGCTGCCTTCGAGGCTATCCAGGGTCGCTGAGAAACCCCGTCCCCTAGCCGGTAGAGAATGCCAGCGGGACCACCCTTCAGGTTAACGCGCAGGGTGTATTCGTCCACCACATCTACGCTGTCTATTACGGCCACATCCGTCTTGGCTGTGGATTTCGGGTAGTTCGCCATCCGGTCCAGGTTCCACTTGGCTACCTCGGCATTGAACTTGCTGCCGTCCTGGAACGTCACGTCCTTGCGCAGCTTCATCACAATGGTCTTGGGAGTGGCCTGCTCCCAGGATTCGGCTAGCCCTGACTGCATTGTGCGCTTGCCAGTCTTCACATCTAGCGCGGTACGCACGAGCGTGTCGTAGAGCAAGTCGAAGCCAACTGGATTGGAGCTCAGAGTGTGGGGATCCAAGTTAGGGGCCCATTCCAGGTTGTAGGCGGCCTGCAGGATACCGCCCCGTTTGATCTTGGATGTCGGCGGTGGGGCGGGCACCGTGGTGGATGAGACAGGTGCCGCTGTTGGCGCGATAGGGGCCGCTGGTTTGGGCGGGGCTACCGTGGGCTCGGCCGGGGCACAAGCCGTCAATAAGCCTAACACAACCAACACAGTAATCACCAGATAAGCGTTTCCTCGCATTTCATTCCCCTTTCCATCGTTCCCAACTTCGCGAAACGACATGGTAAGCGCCGAATGATTGTTGCAAACTGGCAACTACATGATCATCTACAGTTTACGCCTCCGAACTCACCTCCCTTCTGGCCAGTTCCACGAACTGGTTATGTCCGTAATCATGATAGCACTGTTTTCAACTCTGACGTAGCGACCTTCGGAGGCTTGCCCCAGATCGGATTCGGGTCAATTGTCATGTACTACGAGGCGGACCCGGGTGTCGCCCCGGACCGTGCTAAGGCCGCTTGCCGTCTTCCTGTTGCCCAGCCTTCTAGCTGAATGCTATCCTGTTTGTAGGAGGTAGAATGATGAGAGATATGTACGCCAGGGCGCTGGACGTCGCGCGCGGGGGCGGCGCCTCATACGCCGATATCCGCGTGGTGCGGCGGGAATCGCAGACTGTGGCCACCAAGAACGGCCGGGTCGAGGCCCTCTCGCAGGGAGATGATCTCGGCTTCGGGGTCCGGGTGCTGGTGGACGGATCGTGGGGCTTCGCCAGCAGCTCCAACTTGAACGGGCAGGAGATCGAGAGGGCGACCCGCCTGGCCCTGCGCATCGCCCGAGCGAGCACCAGGGTCCGACTGGCGCCGATGGAGATCGGCCAGCCCCTTGTCATCACGGATTCGTACCATACGCCCACGAAGGTCGATCCTTTTGCCGTATCCCTGGACGAGAAGATACAGGCGCTGCTGGCGGCGGACGAGGCGATGCGCCGGGTCAAGGCTATCGGCGTGGCCGAGGCCGGCTTCGAGACGCTGCGGGAGACGAAGACCTTCGCCAGCACCGAGGGCAGCTACATCGATCAGGTGATCACAATGACCGGCGGGGGCATCGAGGCGCTGGCCGTGGGCGACGGCGATGTGCAGAAGCGCAGCTATCCCAACAGCTTTGGCCGCCAGATGGGCACGGGCGGCTACGAGATTGTGCAGGAAATGGACTTACTGGGGAATGCCCCTCGCATTGCCGAGGAGGCAGCGGCCCTGCTCACGGCTCCTCAGTGCCCCTCCGGCGTCACCACCGTCATCCTCGATGCTACCCAGCTCGCCCTGCAGTTGCACGAGTCGTGCGGCCATGCCGTCGAGCTGGACCGCGTGCTGGGATATGAGGCAGGCTTCGCCGGCACGAGCTTCCTCAAGCCAGAGGACCTGGGCAGTTACCGCTACGGCTCGGAGCAGGTGAGCATCATCGCCGACGCCACCGTGCCCGGCGGCCTGGGCACGTACGGCTACGACGATGAGGGCGTTCCTGCGCAGCGCTATCCGATCATCCAGAACGGGATGCTGGCTGGCTTTCTCACCTCGCGGGAGACGGCCAGCCGGCTGGGGCAGGCCAGCAGCGGCGCCGCCCGCGCCGATGGGTGGAACCGCATCCCCATCGTCCGCATGACCAATGTCAACCTGGAGCCGGGCACCTGCAGCTTCGGCGATCTGGTGTCGGATACCGACGAGGGCATCTATATGCAGACCAATAAGAGCTGGAGCATCGACGACCGGCGACTGAACTTCCAGTTCGGCACGGAGATCGCGTGGGAGGTCAAGGGCGGCAAGCTGGGCCGAATGCTCAAGAATGCCACGTACACGGGCATTACCCCCCAGTTCTGGGCATCATGCGACACGGTATGCAGCCGGGAGCACTGGAGCGTCTGGGGGACGCCGAACTGCGGCAAGGGCCAGCCCGAGCAGATAGCCAGGGTCGGCCACGGCACGGCACCGGCCCGCTTCCGCAAGGTCCGCGTGGGCGTATTAGGCTGAGGAGGCAACGATGCTGGGACAAGAACATTCGCTCGCTACGCTGCAGCAGGCCCTGGCCCTGTCGACCGCCGACCAGACGGAGGTGCTCCTGCTGGCCCAGGACAGCGGGCTGACCCGCTTCGCCAACAACGCCATCCATCAGAACGTGGCGGAGACCAATGCCGAGCTGCGGGTGCGCACGGTGCTGGGCAAGCGGGTGGGCGTGGCGAGCACCCACGACGTGAGCAGCGGCGGGATAGCCAGAGTAGTGGAGACGGCCAGAGAGATCACCCGCTTCCAGGCCGAAAATGGAGACTTCAAATCGCTGCCGCCGCCGGAGCCGATCGCCACGGTGGCCGCCTACTTCGAGTGCACGGCCCAGTGGGGGCCGGAGGGCCGCGCCCGCTGGGCCGCCGCTGTGTGCCGGCTGGCGGCCGAGGCCGGGCTGTCCGCCGCCGGTGCCTTCCAGACCGGCCGCTACGAGGTGGCAGTGGCGAACTCGCTGGGCGTGAGCGCCTACTACGCCAGCGCTCTAGCCGAGCTCAACGCCACCGTGATGTCGGAATCCAGCTCCGGGTACGCCGAGTTCGTATCTATGGATGCGAACAGCGTGGACGCCGAGGCGCTCGGCCGGGAAGCCATCGAGCGCGCCCTGCGGGGACGGCAGCCGGCCGACCTGGCGCCGGGAGAGTATCCCGTGGTGCTGGAAAGCTACGCCGTCGGCGACATGCTGGATAACCTGGCCTACCTGGGCTTCAGCGCCCTGGCCTTGCAGGAAGGCCGCAGCTTTATGCGGCTGGGCGAGCGGATAATGGGCGGCAACATCAGCATATGGGACGATGCCCTCGATCGGACGGGCGTGCCGATGCCCTTCGATTACGAAGGTGTGCCGAAGCGACATCTCGACATAATTGAAGATGGAATGGCGCAGGGGGTAGCCTACGACTCGTACACCGCCGGACGGGATGGGAAGCAGTCCACCGGGCACGCCTTGCCGGCCCCTAACTCCTGGGGTCCCTACCCGATGAATCAATTCCTGGAGCCGGGCGAGGCGACCAGGGAGCAGATGATCGCCTCGGTGGACCGCGGGCTGCTGGTCACCCGCTTCTGGTACACCCGCCCGGTGGAGCCGCTGCGGGCCGTGATCACGGGTATGACGCGGGACGGCACCTTCCTCATCGAAAGAGGCGAGGTGACCCGGCCGGTGAAGAACCTTCGCTTCACCGAAAGCTATCTGGACGCGATGAGCCGGGTGGAGATGCTCTCTCGCGCCACTAGGCTGGGCTACAACGGCTACGCCGCCACGCGCGTCCCGGCCATCAAGGTCTCGAGCTTTCGCTTCACCGGCGTCACCGAGCACTGAGGGGCTGGAGCGCTGGCTTGCCAGGCAAATCATGGCGGTGCATACCGGCGGTCAGGGCCCTGCAACCCGTTCGGATAGAGGTGACTGGAGGGAAGTGACGAACGATGATGCGTAATCGCGGCAGCTTCGGCATATACCTCACCAACCTGCGGTCGCCGATGCCCTGGCGCCGGAAGCTTCGGCTGCTGGCCCGTAACAACTGGATCCGGCTGCGGACCCTGAGCGCCTGCTGCGGGCATCCCCGGGAGCCCGGCTGCTGACAGGTCAGCGACCAAGAGGCCGGGCCGGCCTCTGAACAAGGGCGGTGACTCGCTCGGGGCTTGAGGCAGTCCCAGGCCTTCCATCCCAACTGTTTTCGGGCAGGGTCTCCCCAGGAAGGACACGGCGCCGCGCCTACGCCGTCTCGCCGCCGGTGGCCCGCAGCAATGCCTTGATGTACCCTACCGCGTAGGCGCGGGTGGCGCGCTGGTCGGCATCTCCCGGTATCTTCGGATAGTGGTCGGGCACGATCATTCCGTCGTAGCCGACGTCCTGGTAAGCCTGCATCGCAGCCAGCATATCCATCTGGCCCTCGTCGATGAAGGCTTCCCTGAAGTTGAGGGCGACGCCGCGGATGGTCCGGAAGTGGACCAGGAAGAGCTTCTTCCGGGTGCCGAAGTACCTGACGGCGTCCAGCAGCTCCTCCTTCGTGGCGCCGCTCTCCTCCATGCAGCCCTGGCAGTAGTTCAGGCCATGGAACGGGCTGGGAGACAGGCTGCAATACTTCTTGAGCCCGTCGATAGTGCCCAGGACGCGGTCATCCATGCCGATGCCCAGGAGCATTGCCGGATCGTGGGGATGGCAGGCCACCCTGACGCCCACCTCTTCCGCCGCCGGGATGACCCGATCCACGAAGTACGCGATGCGGTCCCACATCTCATCGGCGGTGATCTGGTCCATCCGGGTGGCCGGGACCTTGAACAGTGCATAATTGAAGGCGGTGTGCACGGCGCCTCCCCTTCCCACCACCGGCTCCGTTCGCAGGACGCCTGCCACAGTGAAGTTCATCTTTACGGCGGGAACGCCGGCCTTGGCGGCGGCGCGGATGCACTTGATCACCGTTTCTATGTCCGCGTCGCGCCCAGGCGTACCCATGACAATGTTAGGCAGGGTATTCCCGGCCCTGGGGCTGGCCTGCATAGGCAAAGCAATCATGTCCAGCTTGAGGCCGTGGGCCTCGACGTGCTTGCGGGCGTCCTCGAGCAGTCCCGCGTCCCAGTAGCCGAGCTTGTCGTAGCCGAAGAGCCGGTGGTCGGTGCCGCACACGTTGTTGACGCCGATGGCCTTGAGGAAATCCAGGTTGCTGCCGGAGAGGTCGGCTTCCATCACGCCGATTTTCAAGGTAGTCCCCCCTTTCGCTTGGCGACGTCGGTTTCTCACCGGTGGCCCGGTCGGAGGGTATTCTAGAGCAGCGGGGCGCACTATTTCAACATCATCGTGGCCCTGTCCGGCGGGATGCGCGGGGTGGAGCTCAGGTAGCTGGGTGAGAGGCTTTCCACCTTTGCGCGGGTTTGGAACTCGCGCAAAGGTGTCCCGGTAGATAGCCCTGCGCGGGCCTCGAGACCCGCGCAGGGCTATCTACCGGGTCGGCGAGCCTTGCTTCAGATAGGTGGCCGCCTCACGGTCGACGAGCCAGCGCAGCTCGCCGTTCGTCGGGTGGATCAGTTGGGCCGGCAAGCGGTGGGGGTCCGTCGGGCCTTCCAGCACTTCCTGCAGAACGCGGGCCTTGGCGGCTCCGGAGACGAGAAAGGCGATCACTGCGGCCCGGTTGATGACCGGCGCGGTCAGAGTGACCCGGTGAAGGCCCTCTCCGGGCACGTAGACCTCGGCACACCAGTGCTTGCGCTCATCCAGCGCCGGCGTGCCGGGGAAGAGCGAGGCGGTGTGCCCGTTCTCGCCCAGGCCGAGGAAGACCAGATCGAAGCGAGGGGGCCGGCCGCCGAACAGGGCGCGCAGAAGGGCCTCGTACCGCGCGGCTGCCCGGCCGGGCGCCTCGTCGCACAGGACCGGATGGATGTGTTCCTTGGGGATAGGCACGCGGTCCAGCAGCGCCTCGCGCGCCATCCGCTGGTTGCTGCGCGGATCGTCGGTCTGGACGCAGCGCTCGTCGCCCCAGAAGACCTCCACCCTCTCCCATACGACCTGGTCTCGAAAGGGAGGCTGCGCCAGAAGCTCGTAGGTGCGGCGCGGCGTGTTCCCTCCCGAGATGGCTACCCTGAAGGGGCGGTCCTCCGACGACGCCCGCCCGGCCCGCTCCACGAAGAGCCGGGCAGCAGCGTCGCTCAGCGCCTCCAGATCGGGATAGACGTCTGCGATGTCTGGCACGCCCCTCACTTGTCCCATCCAGAACGGCCTATACGGCGCATTCCTCGATCGTGGTGGGCGGCAGCCAGTTCCGCCCATCCCTGGCCAATAGCTCGTCGGCAGTGCTTGGCCCCCAGGTGCCGGCCTGATAGTTGGGGAAGTCGGAGGGTCGCACCTGGCCCCACACATCCAGGATGGGCATCAGTATCGTCCAGGCCGCCTCCACGCGGTCGGCCCGTATGAACAGCGTGGGATCGCCGCGCATCACGTCCAGCAGGAGGGTCTCGTAAGCCTCCGGCGTCGGGACCTGAAAGGCGTCCTGATAGCAGAAGTGCATATCCTGTGGAACGAGACGCAGCTCGGGTCCCGGCTGCTTGACCTGGAAGCGGATGAAGATAGTCTCATCGGGCTGGATGCGCATCACCAGGCGGTTGGGCTGCCAGTCCACCACGGCCATTGGCGGGAAGGGCTGGTGG
The DNA here is from genome assembly GCA_023475235.1 of Chloroflexota bacterium. Taxonomy (GTDB): domain Bacteria; phylum Chloroflexota; class UBA6077; order FW602-bin22; family JAMCWG01; genus JAMCWG01. The sequence goes on along the minus strand of JAMCWG010000129.1, from coordinate 10,459 downwards.
GGGGCAGGCTGGAACTGGATGGACACCTCCGAGACCCTCTGCGGCAGCCGCTTGCCAGTGCGGAGATAGAAGGGGACACCCTGCCAGCGCCAGTTGTCCACGTACAGCTTAAGGGCGGCGAAGGTCTCGCTGCTCGAGCCGGGAGATACGTTGGGCTCGGCGCGATAGGCCGGGACGCGCTGGCCCTCGATCCAGCCCTCGTTGTACTGGCCGCGCACGGCAAACTTCGGCACTTCGTCGTGAGGAATAGGCCGGACCGCGTGCAGCACGTCTACCTTGCGGTTGCGGATCTCGTCGGCGTCGAAGGAGACGGGCGGCTCCATCGCGATGAAGTTCATCACCTGCAGCAGATGGTTCTGCACCATATCTCGCAGCGCCCCGGCCCGCTCGTAATACTCGCCACGATGCTCTACCCCGACCTCCTCGGCGACGGTTATCTGCACATTGTCCACATATCGCCGGTTCCAGACCGGCTCGAAAATGGAGTTGGCGAAGCGAAAGGCCAGGATGTTCTGCACCGTCTCCTTTCCTAGGTAATGGTCGATGCGGTATATCTGTGATTCGTGGAATATGCTCGCCAGGCTGCGGTTGAGTGCGCGTGCGGACTCCAGGTCCCAGCCGAACGGCTTTTCGATTACGATGCGGACCGACTGCTGTGGATGCGAGAGCTGGGCTTTGTGCAGTCCCTGTGCCACGGACCCGAACAGGGTCGGCGGAATGGCCAGATAGAAGATGTGGTCCGACGCGGCGCTCCAGCCCTTTTCTTGCTCACCCAGCCGACTGGATAGGCTCGTGTAAGTGGCCGGGTCGTCGAGACTGCCTTGAACATATGTCAGGCAAGGGGCAAAGGTCTGCCAGTCCTCGTCCCCCGCCTTGCCCCGGCGCGAGAAGCGGTCCACGCCGTCGCGCACGCGCTGGCGGAACTGGTCGTTGCTCATCGGCACGCGGTCGACGCCGATGACGGCGAAGCGATCGGGCAGCCAACCGTCGATGCACAGGTTGTACAGCGCAGGGCCCAGCTTGCGCCACGCCAGATCACCGGCGCCACCGAACATAACCAGAATAGTGGCCTCAGGACGGATATACTGTGCCATAACGCCTCCTCAGTCTGCGCTCCACCTGGTGTGGAACACGCCTTTGGCATCGATGCGCTCATAGGTGTGGGCCCCGAAGTAATCTCGCTGCGCCTGGGTCAGGTTGGCCGGCAGCCAGGCGCTGCGGTAGGCATCGTAGTAGCCGAGCGAGATGCCGAGCCCCGCCGCCGGAAGGCCCAGCTCGGCCGCCGTGCACACGACAGCCCGCAGGGCCTCCTGGCGCGCCATCAGCTCCCGGGCGAGATACGGGTCGACCAGCAGGTTGGGCAGATCAGGGTTGGCGCGATACGCGGAGCGGATGTGCTCCAGCAAGGCCGAGCGGATGATACAGCCGCCCCGCCAGATGCGGGCGACATCCTCCAGCTTCACGCCGTAGCCGCGGGCCTGCGACGCGTGTCTCAGCAGGGCCACGCCCTGGGCATATGTGACGATCATCCCGGCATAGAGAGCAGCGCGTAGCTGCTCGAGGAACGGGTCGCGCGGCTTGTGGAAGACCTGTACCGGCCCGAGGAGCACCTTGCCGGCAGCCACCCGCTCCTCCTCCATCGCCGACAGGCTGCGCATAGCCACTGCCACGTCGATGGTAGGTATCGGCACTCCCAGCTCCATCGCGTCCTGCGAGGTCCACTGGCCTGTGCCCAACTGCTTGGCCTTATCCAGGATCACGTCAATCAGACACTTGCCGGTCTTCTCGTCCACGTGGCGGAGGATATCGGCGGTGATCTCCAGCAGGTAGGAGCTGAGCTCGCTCTCGTTCCACCGCTTGTAGACGACGTGCATTCGGGCATCGGACAGGCCCAGTCGCCGCTTCATCACATCGTAGGTCTCGGCGATGAGCTGCATCAGGCCATACTCGATCCCGTTGTGGACCATCTTGACGTAATGGCCGGCCGAGCCGGGGCCCAGGTAGGTGACGCATGGATCGCCGTCCACGTGGGCGGCGATGGCCTCGAAGAGGGGCTGCACCCGCTCGTAAGCCTCCTTCGGCCCGCCGGGCATAATGCTGGGGCCGTGCCGGGCGCCGTGCTCCCCTCCGGAGACGCCGACGCCCAGGTAAAGGATGCCCTTCTCGGCCAGCGTCTTCGCCCGCAGGTCGGTATCCGTGAAGTGCGAGTTTCCGCCGTCGATGATCATGTCGCCGGGCTGCAGATGGGGCAGCAGGTCGCGGACCACCGCGTCCACCGGCGGGCCGGCCGGCACCAGCATAATCACGGCCCGGGGCGTGCGCAGCATGCCGACCATCTGCTCCAGGCCCGTCGCCCCCTGGATGTCGCGGGCCTCGGCCTCCTCGCGCAGCGCCTGGACCTTGCTCGCGTCCACATCGTACCCGGCGACGGAATAGCCGTGGTCCGCCATATTCAGCAGCAGGTTGCGCCCCATCACGCCCAGGCCAACCATGCCGATCTCGTATCGCTGTTCTTGCTTCACCATATCTTTTTCCCCTTTACTTCAACCAGGGACTGCCGTCTCAAAGCGACCGGATGCCCGGCAGGCCGGCAACCGGGTTACCCGCTACCCATAGCTTGCTCAGGAGCAGACAGGCCCAGCGTAGCCAGCGCCGCACGAGTGGACTCGTAATCGGTGTGGTGGATGCCCTGAATGCCCAGGGTCTCGGCCACTTCGACGAACATCGCCCGGTCCTCTATGTACACCACTTCTTCCGGGGGCACCTGGGCGATATCGAGGGCGATGCGGTAAAGGTCCACATCGGGCTTGCGGAAGTGGACGAAGCAGGAGGAAACGAAGAAGTCCACGAATCTGCCCAGCTCGAACTTCTTGATGCGGAAGGCGGTGAGCTCCCGCCCCTCGTTGCTGACCGCCACTATCTTCAGCCGGTAGCGCTGCTTAAGGCCGCGGGTTAGCTCGATCATCTCCGGATATGCCTTGGACTGGGCGAACATAAAGGCTTTGAACTCATCGCGCGTGAAGGGCCGCTCCTCGTAGAAGACTACCCGCTTCAGGTACTCCTCGAGGTCCAGCTTGCCCTCCTCATATGTGTCGAAGGTCAGGTGATGTCGCTCGTCCATCTCGGGATAGTCCAGGTGAAAGGTCTCCGCCGCCAGCCTGCGCATATTCCTGTCCCAGGCGTTGGTGAGCAATACGGCCCCGATGTCCACGAAGAGGGTAGTGATAGGTGAGGATGCCATGCCCGCGCCTCCTGCTCGAAGCTACATCGGCCAAACGCCCTTGCCTGTGGCGCCGTCACCGTCCGGCGAGGCCAGGGCAAGGGAGAATCTGCCTGTCACGTAGGGGAGCACGGCCGTGCGCCCCTACGCTCGTCTCGCCCTCTCACCCTCACCCTGGCCTTGCCAAAGGCGAGTCGTGCCCGAAGGGTCCGTGGCGCTATCTCCCCCGGCGCGCTCGCCTAGACAATGGAGATCAGCTTCAGGCGGCAGCCGCCGGCCGGAGCCGGCTGAGCGCCGCTTCCACCGCCTCCTCCAGATCGGCCAGGCCCTGCCTGACGTCGGCGCCCAGGTGAATACGTATCGCCCGGCGCCCGTGCCGGCGCAGCGACTCCAGGTCGCCCAGGGCTTGCGCCTGCCGGAACACGCCGAAGGTGTAGGGTTGCCCCGGGATGGGCACATCCTCCACGGGATCGGCCGTCAACTGCAGGAAGAGGCCGGTGTTCGGTCCACCCTTGTGGTACTGGCCGGTGGAGTGCAGGAAGCGGGGGCCATACCCCAGCGTGGTGGCCAGACGGAGGCTGTCCCGCAGGCGTACGCGCATGTTCTGCAGGTCCTGGTGCGTGGCCGGGTCCTCGGTCAGGTACGCCATCAGGGCCACGTAGTCCCCCGGATTGGCCTGGCCCAGGAACCTGACCAGGATGTCAGCGCCGGTGGTGGCCCCGCCCGGCCCGTAGTAGCGCAGCGTATCCTCGGCCAGCGTCGGCTCTTCCTCCGGCAGGCGGCCCTTCTCCCGCACCACCTGAAGGAGGCGGTCGGTGTTGTCCTTGCTCTCCTGGACGTTGGGCTGATCGAAGGCGTCGATGCTCAGGATGGCCCCGGCCGTGGCCGTGGCGATCTCCCACCGGAGGAACTCCTGGCCCAGGTCGAGGCCGTCGTCCATTCGAATGGTCGCCACCGGGTGGCTGAGGGCCTGCAAGCTGGCGAGGGTCCGCTCCAGCGGCTCACTTATCTGCTCACGCAGGTGAAAGTGCACGAAGAGGCGGTCTTTGCCGTAGACCGACGGATCGCCGATGGGCTCCTCATTCACCGGCAGCAGCCCGGTGCCGTTCTTGCCGGTGCTCTCCGCCAGCAACTGCTCCAGCCACATCCCAAGGGTCCGGATCGGCTCCGGCATCAGGAAGGTCACCTTGTCGCGGCCCTGGAGGACCATCTCGCCCATGACCGTTCCCAGGATAAGGCCCGCATTCCGCTGCACGGGCACGCAAGAGGCGCAGGCGTGCCTCATTCGCAGCGCCCGCTCGAGCAGCTCGGCCACATCCAGGTCCATCAGCGCGGCCGGCACGAGGCCGAAATAGGAGAGGGCCGAGTACCGCCCGCCGATGTCCGGGAAATTGAGGAAAATCCGGCGGTAGTGCCGCTCTCGGGCCAGTGTCTCCAGCGGCGTGCCCGGGTCGGTGATGGCGACGAAATTCTCTCCGGCCGCATCGCCCTTGATAAGCCTGACCTTGTCGTAGAAGTACTCGCCGAAGGCGCGAGGCTCTGCCGTGGTGCCCGATTTGCTGGCCTCGATGAAGAGGGTATTAGCGATGGGCACCTGCCGCTCGATTGCCAATATAGTAGCGGGATCGGTGGTATCCAGGACCCTCAGGGGCAGGCCGTTGTCGCCCGGCGTGAACGTCTGCTGGAAGGTGAGGGGGGCCAGGCTGCTGCCGCCCATGCCCATGTGGACCACCTGACGGAAGCCGGCCGCTCGGACTTCGGTGCTGAAGCGGGTGAGCTCGTCAAGGTTGTCTTCCATCTTCTCCGCGACGTGCAGCCAGCCGAGGGAGTTGTGAATGGAGGAGTATTTCTGCGGGTCGACTTGCCACAGGCTGGCGTCCTTGCGCCACAGGCGCGACTCGAATTGCTCCTGGCGCAGGGCCACCATCCGCTGCCGGACCGCCTCGCTGTAGCCGTCGAGGACGAAGGTCTGGCGGTCGACCGGCTCTCTCATTGCGGCGACCCGCTTTTCTTCCAGCGTTTTCATCAACTGGTTGTAGGGGACGATGAACTTGTGCACGCCCTCGTCTTCCAGTTGCTGGGTCATCGCGTCCAGATCGATGCCGACCTCCGGCAACTGGTCCAGCACCTGGTAGGCTTCCGGCACGCCTTCCTCGAGGCGCGGGGCCGGCTGGCCGTGGTCGCGGTAGGCGTCAAGCGTCTCCAGTGGCATAGTGTTGATGGTATCCGGCCCGATGAGCGGCTCGACGTACTTCACGTCGCTGTAGGCGGGGTTTTTCGTGCTGGTGCTCGCCCACACGAGCCGTTGGGTGCGAGCGCCCTGCTCCGCAAGCCTTCGGAAGCGGTCGCTGCTGAAGGTCTGCTTGTATATCTGGTAGGCTACCTTGGCGCTGGCGATGGCCACCTGCCCGTGCAGGTGAGCGGCAGTGTCGGTGTTGGGCCCGCCGGCCTGCATCACCCGCTCCAGGATAGGATCGATCAGGACATCGATCCGGCTGAGGAAGAAGCTCGCCACCGACGCGACGCGGCCGAGGGGCTTTCCCTGCGCAGCCAGCGCTTCCAGTCCGGCAATATACGCTTCGGTCACCTGACGGTAGCGAGGCAGGCCGAAGAGCAGGGTTATGTTGATGTTGATGCCTTCGCTGATGCACCGCTGTATGGCGGGCATCCCCTCTTGCGTTGCCGGGATCTTGATCATCACATTGGGGCGGTCAACGGCGCTCCACAGGCGATGCGCCTCGGCGATGGTGCGTTCGGTGTCGTGGGCCAGATGCGGGGAGACTTCCAGGCTCACGAAGCCGTCTCCCCCGTCGGTCTGGTCGTATATAGGACGGAACAGGTCACAAGCCCGCTGAATGTCGTCCACGGTGAGCGCCTGGTATATCTCCGGGACGCTCTTGCCCTCGAGGGCGAGGGCGCGGATCTCGTCGTCGTAGTCTTGGCTGCCGGCGATAGCCCTCTCGAAGATGGACGGGTTGGAGGTGACGCCCCGCACGCCGTCTTCCACGATTAGCTTATCAAGCTCTCCATCCGAGGCGAGCATGCTTCGCCGGACGAAATCCATCCATACGCTCTGAGGGTACTCGCGGAGCTTGAGCAATGGATTCTCCCTCACTGTGGTTCCTCCTTCTCCCCACCAAGCTGTAGTCTTCGACTCTTTTCGTGTTAGCCGGCTTTCCCCATTTCCACACTGTGCTCAAGGGCGGCTACTTTTTTCAGCCGGCGCAGGTGCCTTTCGGCCCCGCCGAAATGGGCGCCCAGGAAGGTCTGGACCAGGTCCCAGGCCAGGGCCTGGGCGATCACCCACGCGCCGATGCACATAAGGTTCATATCATCGTGCTCGACGCCTTGATGGGCGGAATAGACGTCGTGTACCAGCGCGGCCCGCACGCCCGGCACCTTATCGGCGGCAACGCACGCGCCCACGCCGCTGCCGCATACCGCTATCCCCCGCTCGACGTCGCCGCCGGCCACGGCCTTCGCCAGGGGAATGACGAAGTCGGGATAGTCGTCGTCGGGATTCAGCTTGTATGCCCCGTAGTCGACTACGTCGTGGCCGGCAGCGCGCAGCTTCTCGGCTATCTGCTGCTTGAGGGCGAGTCCGCCGTGGTCCGCGGCCATCCCGATGCGCATTGCCTGCTCCTCACACGATCATTCGCTTCGGCTGCGCAGCCTCCCGCTGCTTCGCCAGCAGGCCCTTGGCCCGCTCGACGACGTTCTCTACCGTGAGGCCGTAGTGCTGGAAGATATCCCTGGCCGGCGCGCTGGCCCCGAATCTATCGACGCCGATGACGTCGCCTGCATCACCGACCCATCGCTCCCAGCCGAACGGGGAGGCTGCCTCTACGGCCAGCCTGGCCACGACGGTGGGCGGGAGCACCTCATTGCGATATGCCTGCGACTCCATCTCGAACAGCTCCCAGCTCGGCATACTGACCACGCGGGCGTCGATGCCGCTCGCCGCGAGCTGCTCCTGGGCGGCAAGGATAAGCTGCACCTCGGAGCCTGAAGCGATCAAGATGATGTCCGGCACGGCACTGCGCTCTTTGGAAAGGACGTAGGCCCCCCGGAGGACTCCCTCGGCGCTGGCAACCTTGCTGCGGTCGAAGACCGGCAGGCCCTGGCGCGTGAGTATCAGCATGGTGGGGCCGGTCACCCGCATCATCGCCGCGCGCCACGCATAGTCCGTCTCGTTGGCGTCGGCCGGGCGGATGACGCACATATTCGGCATAGCCCGGAACGAGGCCAGGTGCTCGACGGGTTGATGGGTCGGCCCATCCTCGCCGAGGCCGATGGAGTCGTGGGTCAGAACATAGATGACGGGAAGCTCCATCAGCGCTGCCAGGCGAATGGCGGGCCGGGCATAGTCGGTGAAGATGAAGAATGTGGCGGCATAGGGGCGCACGCCGCCGTGGAGGGCCATGCCGGAGGATGCGCCGCACATGACGTGCTCGCGCACGCCGTAGGCGATGTTACGGTTCCCGTACTCTCCCTTTTCGAAGTAGCCGGAGCCGTCTATCAGGGTCCTCGTGGAGGGCGACAGGTCGCCGCTGCCCCCGATGAGCCAGGGGACTTTGTCGGCGAAGCCGTTGATCACCTTGCCCGACGCCGCTCTCGTCGCCACAGGGCCGTCGGAAGGATTGAAGCTGGGAATGCCGGTATCCCATCCCTGGGGTAGAGCGCCGCAGACCGCCGCATCGAACTGCTCGGCGAGCTGCGGGTAGGCCTGCCGGTAGGCGGAGACCCGCTCGTTCCACTCGCTCTCAAGCCTGTCGCCCCAGGGTATGGCCTGGCGCATATGGGCCAGAACTTCCTCGGGCACCAGGAAGTGGGCATCTTCGGGCCAGCCGTAGAACCTCTTGGCTGCCCTCACCTCGTCCTCGCCCAGCGGCTCACCGTGCGCTTCCCTGGTATCCTGTCGATGAGGCGCGCCGTAGCCGATGTGGGAGCGGACGATGATCAAAGAAGGGCGCTCCTGCTCTTTCCGGGCGTTGTCGAGGGCCCTGGACAGGACAGTCAGATCGTTTGCGGCGTCGCCGATGTTCTGCACGTGCCAGTGGTACGCCTCGAAGCGCCTGGCCACGTCATCGGAGTAGGTGAGGCTGGTCGGTCCCTCGATGCTGATGTGATTGTCGTCGTAAATCCAGACCAGCTTGCCGAGCCCCAAGTGACCGGCGAGCGAGGCTGCCTCGTGCGAGGCCCCCTCTTCCATATCGCCGTCGCTGCAGATTACATAAGTGCAATGGTCTACGATGTTGTGGCCGGGACGGTTGAATATTGCCGCCAGATGGGCTTCGGCCATTGCCATTCCCACCGAGTTCATCACGCCCTGGCCGAGAGGCCCGGTGGTGGTCTCGATGCCGGGCGTCCGCAGGTGCTCGGGATGGCCGGGGGTCTTGCTGTCCCACTGCCGGAAGCTCTCGACGTCGTCCAGGGTGACATCATAGCCGGTCAGGAACAGGACGGCATATTGCAGCATCGAGGCGTGGCCGGCGGAGAGCACGAAGCGGTCGCGGTTGAACCACCTGGGGTTGCGGGGATTGTAGCGCAGGAACTGCGTCCACAGTACATAGGCGAGGGGGGCCAGGGCCATCGGCGTGCCGGGATGGCCGGAGTTGGCCTTTTGCACGGCATCCATCGACAGCGTGCGGATTGTGTTGATACAGAGCAGGTCCAGTTGGTCTCGCTCACCATTCATAACAGCGACCTTCCTTCACAAAGGGATTCCCCCATACATTGTTAGCTGGTTAGTCCTGCAAAGCGGCCGGAACTGGGGCCTTTCGGTCGAGGACTTTTCGGTGGTGCGGTCTTATGAAACAACAGGCTGGCCCTGAAATCTTATTGTGACCGGGTGGCTGGTGTCCATGCTCCATGTGTCGGCCGACGCCATCAGTGACTGCTCGATAAAGGAAACCCACGCATCCTCCGAAGCCCTCGTCGCCATCATCAGGCAACGAGGGCTGCGGCAGGGCCACACCCTTACCTTCCCATTATACCACGCACTTCCGGCAAAAAGGCTGGCGAGGCTGGGTCGGCGTCGACGGAGCGGGTCGTCCCTCACGGTCTTTCGGTCATCGAGATCGAGCCAGCGTTTTCGTAGGGGTGCACACGCGGGTGCGCCCTGGCGCCAACCGAACCCAGTGGGCTCCAGGACATGGCCCCGTGTCGCATTCGGGCCGACACGCGGGTCGGCCTCTGCAGATTACCTCGAATTATGGAAAGGCCCTGGGTCGTGTCTCCGAGCCGATTTGTTAGGAAAAGTTGAAAAGTGAACTGCTTTAAGATTCAAAAGTGAACTCTTGGGAACTCGTTCAAAGGGTAGGTGATGCTGTGCACCATTCTGGAAGAATTGATTGACGACAGCAACGCGCATTTCGCCGAGTTAAGTGCGAACCCGGCCGAGGTGCTTGCGCACATCGGCAGCCCATTTGCCCTTGATTACGACTCCACACCGCAAGACCTTGCCGCATGATCACCTTGGAAGCATTTAGGAGATAAGCTCGCTTGGAAGCGCGCGGTTACACGGCAGAAGAGGCCAATCGCCAGGGCCTCTGGCTGATGCAGGAAGGGTTCTGGGAGCAGGCGCTGGCCTGCTTCCACTTACCTTCTCGGCCTCGACCGAGCCCGAACCTTTAAGAAAAGCCAGGACCCCGAGAACACCAGCCAGAGGACAGCAGCGGCCAGGGCCGTCCGGTAGAGAGCCCCGACAGGTCCCCCAGCGCTGAAATGGACCATAAGCATATCCATGTCAGCGGGTCTCATGGGTGGCGGCAGGTTCCGGATCACGCCACCCGGCCCCTCCGTGACGAAGCCAAACAGCCGCGCGCCGCTCAGAAATAGGCCGCTGCCGACCTGAAAGACGATGAATGGGACTGATACTATGGCCGCGTTGCGGTGCCACCTCCTGAGTTCTATCTCTCGCATATGCGTGCCTCACTCGCTGCCTCTGAGTCGTGCCGCGATACACACGTACCGTGGCCCGTATCCAGAAATGATATTGTGGTGGCTGCCTGCGGACTGACGCTAGCACGGCTGTGCCCGAAAGGAATAGCCCATCGGGACGGTTGTCCCGATGGGCTTTATTTGGTGTCCTAATCGTGTCAAGTCACTCACCGACGTCGTGACGTGAGTTGAGACGGAGATTGGTGTATCCTGAGATGGTAATTCTAGCAAGGGGTATACCGTGGCAAAGGTTCTTAAACTATCGGATATTCAGAAATTCGCCGATCAACTCTTTTG
>JAMCWG010000147.1 GCA_023475235.1 Chloroflexota bacterium | reverse complement strand
GCTCTCCGCCGGACTGTTAGACCAAGGGGACCTCGGCCTACCTCGTCCCAACCTGCCGGTTGTCTATACATACAACCAACCACCTAAAGATACAAGGGGGCAAGGCCGAAGGCCGGGGGTGAGGTTTGCCGCCGCGGGCTGAGCAGTCCAAGTGCCGTAAGATTGCTGCTTCGCGACAATGAAAGGTTTCCATGTCCCTTCGGGACGCCACCGCGGATGAAAATGCTTCGCTATTTTAAGAGCAGACCCTGACTCACGCTTACAGCCCTTGCCGCCGGCAGGCTGGAGCGCTGCTCTCGCTCTCAATGCGTGTTGCGGCGACGAGGCTCGTCTCTGCCGGTCAGATACTGTGGTGACATCGGGTTGCGTACCTTGGGGGCTGCCGGCGGGGGCTCTTCGACCCTGGGCGGGGTGTTGCCGGCGCCCTCGAGGGTAGCCTTGCCGCGGCGGACAGTGGCGACCAGGCGATTCAGCTCGCCCTCCAGACGGCCAAGGGTCTCCATAGCGTAGCTGTCTGCCCCCGAGACGATCTCCTGGGCGCGCTCCTGGGCTTCGGCCAGCAGGGCCTCGGCCCGCTGCTGAGCGATCTGGATGATCTCGTTGTCGGCGAGCGCGTCGGGCATAGCAGGGGAAACGGAGACGGAGCTCTGCTGGGAGGGATACGCCGGCCGCGGCATGCCCATCGGTTCCACCATATGGCCGCGGGGCTGGTGTTGCGCCTCAGTCAGCGCCTCTCGCAAGCTATCCACGATTTCGAGGAACTCCTCTTCCTCGATCATCACCTTGGAGGTCATGGGGAAACGGACTCCCTCGTTGACCAGCGCCTCGAGTCGGTCCAGCAAATCACTCACTTTGCTCGTGATAGGTCTCCTTTCTGATCGGGGCTGGTATTGGTTCTGTACCATTAGCGTTATCCTCCTAGATGGCGGGGAATGAAATCTGGATCGCTATTGGGAGGGAACTTCTGGCGCAGCGCCCTGGCCACGTGCTCCGGCACCATATTGTCGATGGATCCCCCGAGTTTGGCTATTTCCTTTATCAGGCTCGAGCTGAGGAAGCTGTACTGAAGGCTCGACATCAAGCAGACTACCTCGATGCCCGGTGCCAGTTGCCGGTTGACCATGGCCATCTGCAGCTCCATCTCGAAGTCGGACATGACCCGCAGGCCGCGCACCAGTACGCTGGCGCCGATCTCCCGTGCGAAGTCGACGGTGAGACCGGTGAAGGACGTCACGTTGACGTTGGGCAGGCCCTTGAGCGCCTCGGTCGCCATATCCATACGTTCTTTGGTGGTGAAGAGCAGGTTCTTGGCGGGAGCGTCGAAGACCGCCACGGTCAAACGATCGAAGATAGCGGCTGCCCTGGTCGCTATGTCCAGATGGCCGTTCGTGACCGGGTCGAAGCTGCCGGGATAGAGGGCAGTTGTCAATTCATATGCCTCCTGCGATGATAGATGGGCATAGTATGCTCAAGCTCCATCAGTAGCTGTCTCGGTAACTTTCTGCCAGAACGCGTCCAGCCGCTGCGCCAGCAGGCGGTGCCCCGGCGACTGCAGCTCCGGGTCGCGCTCGAAAAGATGCTGGGCGGCCTGGCGGGCCTCCTCAAGCGTGCGCCGGTCGCCGAATGTGGCAACTTTAAGGTCGGGCAGGCCGCTCTGGCGGGTGCCGAGAAACTCGCCGGGCCCGCGCATCTCCAAATCGGTCTCCGCCAGCTTGAAGCCGTCGGTGGTGTTCACAATGGCCTGGAGCCGTTGCCCGCCCTCGAAGGAGTAGGTGTCGGCCAGGAGCAGGCAGCGTGACTTAGCAGGGCCCCGGCCCACCCGGCCGCGGAACTGGTGCAACTGGGCCAACCCGAAGCGATCGGCGCCCTCCACCATCATAATGGTGGCGTTGGGCACATCGATGCCCACCTCGATCACCGGCGTCGACACCAGCACATCCAGCTTGCCGTCCCGGAACCGGGCCATCACCCCCTCTTTTTCCTTGGACTTCATTCTGCCGTGCAGCAGGCCCAGCCGGAGGTCCGGGAATACCTCTTTCTGCAGGCGCTTGTACTCCGTGGCGGCGGCCTTCGCCTCCAGCGCTTCGGATTCTTCGATGAGGGGGCAGACCACGAAGGCTTGATGTCCCTGCTCCACATCCCTCCGTACCAGCCCGTAGGCAGTGCGGCGCTGCTCGGGGCGAAACCAGAGCGTCTCGATCTCCTGGCGGCCGGGCGGCAGCTCGTCGATGATCGATACATCCAGGTCGCCGTAGATGGTGAGAGAGAGAGTGCGCGGGATGGGCGTGGCGGTCATCACCAGGAGGTGCGGATTGTGGCCTTTCTGACAGAGGGCGCTCCGCTGGTTCACGCCGAAGCGGTGCTGCTCGTCCACGATGGCCAGGCCCAGCCGCTGGAACTCGACATTGTCCTGGATGAGGGCCTGGGTGCCCACGACCACCTTGGCCTGGCCGCCCGCGATGGCCTCGTATGCCTGGGCGCGGGCGCTGCCCGTCACGCTGCCGGTCAACAGCACCGGCCCACCGCTCAGGCTTCCGTCGTCCAGCCGGCCCAGCATCTCGCTGAGCGTGCGATAGTGCTGCTCGGCGAGGACCTCGGTGGGGGCCATCAGCACGCTCTGAAAGCCGTTGGCGGCGGCCAGCACCATCGCGATGGTCGCCACCATCGTCTTGCCCGAGCCCACATCGCCCTGCAGGAGGCGCATCATCGGCACCGGCTGCTGCATATCGGCCAGTATCTCGCCGATCACCCGACGCTGGGCGCTGGTCGGCGAGAAGGGGAGCGAGGCCAGGAACTCCTCGACGGCCTCCGGCTGGTGCCGTATCGCTACACCGGCGCGGGCGTTCTGCCACTCCCGGCGACGGCGCAGCAGGCCGAGCTGCACCAGAAGCAGCTCCTCGAAGGCGAGGCGGCGACGAGCGGCCTTCAAGTCGGCCGGCGAATCGGGAAAGTGTACCTGCTCCACGGCCCGCGCCAGCGGCATCAGGGCGGCTTCCCGGCGAATATCCTCGGGTATGGGGTCGGCAAGCTGCGAGGTGTACTGGTCGATGGTCTCCTTGATCTTGCGTCTCAGCCAGGGGCCGGTCAGTCCTTCGGTAAGCGGATGGACCGGCACCATCCGGGCCGTGTTCACCAGCTCGCCCCGCTCCAGGAACTCCCAATCGGAGGGCTGGAACTGAAGCCGGCCGCGGTAGACGCTGGGAACGCCGCTGAGCACGATCTGGCGGCCGGGCGTCAGTCTATCGACAAGGTAGTCCTGATTCCACCAGATGGCCTCCATCGTCCCCGTCTGATCGCCCACGGTGGCGACAACACGCTTCTTGCCGCTCAGCGTTCGCTCGGCGTGCGTCTCCCAGACGGTGACCAGCACCGACTGCACGACGCCTTCCGCCAGGTCCTGGATGCGTCGAATGTCCCGATAATCGATGTAGCGGCGGGGCAGGTGAAAGAGAAGATCGTGGACGGTAAATACCTCCAGCTTGGCGAGCAGCCGAGCGTATGCCGGGCCGATGCCGGGAATGCCCTGAATGGAAGCCGCCGGTCTGCTGACAGAGGCATAGGGGTGCGCGGTGGAGTGAGCGGCCGGCCGGGCGATGCTCCTGGTGGATGGGCGGGCGCTGATCGTCGCGGGTGCCGGAGCCGCCTCGTCGCGAAAGGCAGGCTTGTCCGAGGGGGCCGCTGGCCCTGCAGGAGCAGGCGGAGCTGGCGCGGCGGCAGGGCGTTCCTGCTCGGCCGGCGACGAAGGACCGGCCTGATCAAGCGCCTCCACCTGGCCAAGGTAGCGGAGCGATAGCTCGACGATCTGCTGCCGCCGCGGCACATCGGCTGCGGAGTACGATCGCAGCAGCTCGGCCAGGGTCTCCATCCAGCGAGGCGGCGGCGACGGCAGGGCCTCACGGGCCTGGGCCAGCCAGTGGTCGACGTAGCGCGTCAACCCGCCCGTGACCGCTTTGTCAGCGAATGCGTAGCGCTGCCGGTCCAGCTCCAGAATCTTCCGTAGGGTGAGGAAAGGGTTATTGGGTGAGGGCCGGCGTATGGTCTGCTGTTCCGGACTCATCATCGTGAACTGTCGTCCGCCTACCGCATATTAGATTCGTGTCATTATAGCACACGGCAAAAAATGCAGTGAAAGCCGGGGAGCCGGGGCAGGGCCTTTTCAAAGTCCACCGATCCGCCTGCTCGCGGGGTTTACCTCACCCCCTGACCCCCTTGTATCTTTAGGTGGTTGGTTGTATGTATAGACAACCGGCAGGTTGGGACGAGGTAGGCCGAGGTCCCCTTGGTCTAACAGTCCGGCGGAGAGCGTGGTCGCCTCGTCCCTTGTCCGATAGA
>JAMCWG010000039.1 GCA_023475235.1 Chloroflexota bacterium | reverse complement strand
GAGTTCCCGGTGGGCACCTACAAGAAGGGACACCGCCACGGACCGGGCGCCCATGTGATCATCATCGGTGGAGAGGGATACTCGCTGGTCTGGGAAGGTGACGAGCCGAAGACCCGGGTAGACTGGCATGCGGGCACCATGTTCGTCCCCAAGGACAGGCAGTTCCACCAGCATTTCAACGTGGGAGGCAAGCCTGCCCGCTACCTGGCCCTGCGCTGGGGCAGCCAGAAGTTCCGGGCCGGCGGGCCTATGGACGTGAGGGGGATCGACCAGAGCGTCAAGGACGGCGGCAACCAGATCGAGTACGAGAATGAGGATCCCGATGTAAGGCGCATGTTCGAGGCCGAGCTGGCCAAGCGCGGCGTGAAGTCCGACATGGCCCCGTTCTTCGGCGGAAAGTAGGCAGGCATGCACGACGAATACTTCCCCGACGACGACGAGGAGCTGCCCGAACAAGAGCACCCCATGTGGGCGCACGAGGTACTGCAGCTTCGCAGCGTAGGTATAGACATCGGCTCCTCGACGTCGCACCTCATGTTCTCGAGCCTCACGCTCCGCCGCATGGGGATCTCGCTGTCGAGCCGGTTCGTGGTGGTGGCCCGGGCTGTGGACTACGAGTCGCCGGTTCTCCTGACCCCGTACGTCAATCCGACGACGATTGACACGGAGAAGCTTTCGCACTTCATTGCCGGGGCCTATCAGCAGGCCGGGATGAGCCGCGATGGTGTGGACACGGGAGCGGTCATCGTTACCGGCGAGGCCGCCAAGAAAGAGAACGCCGAGGCTATCGCTGCTCTCTTCGCAAAGGAAGGGGGGAAGTTCGTCTGCGCAACGGCCGGCCCTAATCTGGAGTCGATCATGGCCGCCTGCGGGTCGGGCGCCCTGGTGCGCTCGCACGACGGCGGAGCAGCGGTAATGAACGTAGACGTTGGAGGAGGAACCTCCAAGATCGCCGTGGTCAAGGATGGCGAGATTCTGGAGACCGTCGCCGTCAATATCGGCGCCCGCCTGGTTGCGCTGGACGCGGACGGAAGAATCTGCCGCATCGAGGAGGCCGGCCAACTGGTGGCCGGCTCCCTCGGGATAAAGCTGAAGATCGGAGCGACCCTTCCCGAGAAGGACCGCTCCGCCATGGCCCTGGTCCTGGCCGATTGCCTGTTCGAGGTGCTCGAGAGGCGGCCCTTGTCGCCTTTGACGCAGAGCCTCATGATAACGCCTCCGCTTACTTACTCCGGCCCTATCGGCAAGGTTCTCTTCTCTGGCGGCGTATCGGAATACGTCTATGACTTCGAGAAGGCGGACTATGGAGACCTGGGCAGCCTCCTTGGCCGGAATCTCCGAGCCTGGGCTACCCAGGATAGCGGCATGACGCTGGACTGGCCGGTGCAGCGCATCCGCGCCACGGTGATAGGCGCTTCACAATATACGGTGCAGGGCAGCGGCAATACCATATTCCTCTCGCAGGAGGGGCTCTTGCCTCTGCACAACCTTCAGGTGCTGGCTCCAAAGCTGGGAGGGCCCCGCATCGGCGCAGCCACAGTTACCCGGGCCATCCAGGACGCCTTCCGTCGCTTTGACCTGGAAGATGGGGAGCACCCCGTGGCCCTGGCCTGGCACTGGCCCTATGGTCCGGCCTATCCAGGCCTCCGGGCGCTGACCAGGGGGATAATCGCCGGCGCAAAGAAGAGCCTCCGCCAGAGGCAGCCGCTCGTCCTGGTCTTCGACACGGACGTGGCCAAACTGGTGGGCGCCCTGCTGGCCGATGAGCTCGGCCGCGATTACCCCATAATCTCCATCGACGGAATAAGGCTTCAGGACTTCGACTTCGTAGATATCGGCGAAGAGCTGACCCAGGTGGGCGCGGTGCCGGTGGTCATCAAGTCACTCCTGTTCAGGGTTGGCGTAGGAACTTGAGCTTATCGTAGATGGCCTCACCCAGTCTGATCGGCCGGTCCATCCCGCGCCTGGACGGTAAACAGAAGGCTACCGGCCGGTGCCGCTACACGGGCGACATGCCCGTGCCGGGCTTGCTGCACGGGCGGATCCTGCGAAGCAGCCTGCCCCATGCCAGAATAGTGCGTGTTGATACGTCCCGGGCTGCGAAGCTGCCTGGCGTCAAGGCCGTCATTACCGGGGCGGACACTGCGGGCATACCCTTTGGATTCGCAGCCGGGTTCATGGATAAGCCCTGCCTCTGCACGGACAAAGTGCGGTATATCGGCGACGACATCGCCGCGGTGGCGGCAATCGACGAGGACACTGCCGAGGAGGCCGTGCGGCTGATAGCGGTGGAGCTGGAGGAGTTGCCCGCCGTGTTCGATCCCGTAGCCGCGATGCGGGAGGGCGCCCCGAAGATCCACGATCACGCCGAGAATAATGTCGGCCACAGGGTCGCGATTGACCTCGGCGAGGTCGACGAAGGGTTCCGCCAGGCCTACCTGGTCCGAGAAGACACCTTCACGACGCCGGCCCAGGCCCATGCCCCCATGGAGCCCCACGTCGCCATCGGCCAATACGACCCCGCTGACGGTTTCACGGTCTGGTCCTCCACCCAGACGCCCTTCTATGCGCAGGAGGACCTGGCCAACTGCCTCCAGGTGCCCCGGAGCAAGGTCCGGGTCATCAAGCCGCCCGTGGGGGGAGGCTTCGGTGGGAAATCCGACGGAACAGACACCCTGGAGTTCTGCGCCGCCCTGCTGGCCTTGAAGGCGGGCCGCCCGGTGCGCATTGTCTACGATCGGGATGAGGAATTCGCCGTCACCCGCCGCCGCCACCCGGCCATCATGAGGCTGAAGACAGGCGTTACCAGGGACGGCGTGATTCTTGCCAGAGAGTGTCATGTCATCCTGGATGGGGGTGCGTACTACTTCGGCGGTGCTGTGGCCCTGTTCCTGTTCCACGGACGCCTATTCATGCCGTACGCCGCTAAGGGCGTGCGCTATGTAGGATACCGCGTCTATACGAACAAAGCGCCGGGGGGCGCCATGCGCGGCTACATGTCGCCGCAGGCCCACTTCGCCCAGGACGTGCAGATAGAGCTTATTGCGAAAGATCTGGGAATCGACCCGGTGGAGGTTCGGCGGCGAAATGCCGTCCACGCCGGAGACGTATGTCTCAACGGCGCTCGCGTCCTCAGCTCCTCGTTTGCGCCGGGGCTGGATGCCCTCCAGCCCTATCTCTCCAGGGCCGGGGACGGCAGCTCAACGCGGGGAACGGGTATCGGTTGCGCCGCCTTCGGCTCAGGGGCTGCGCACCGCGTCCGCCCGGGGAAAGAGGCCTACTCCGCGGCCCGGCTGATTGCCTATCAGGACGGCCACTTCACCCTGCTCACCGGGGCCTCGGATATCGGCCAGGGCACGGAGACCGTCCTGTCGCAACTGGTCGCCAACGAGCTGGGAGTGCCTCTGGAGAAGATACGTGTTATCGCCGCGGACACGGCCCTCACCCCTCTTGACCTGGGCAGCTACTCCAGCCGTGTCACCACTATGGCAGGCAACGCCTGTCTGATGGCGGCCGGGGAGGTCGCCCGGCAGCTCAAAGAGGCGGCGGCCCAGAAACTGGAGGCCAACCCGGCCGACCTGGAGCTTGGCCAGGAGCAGGTATACGTCAAGGGTAGCCCGGAGAAGGGCCTGCCTCTGGCGGAGGCCATAATCGCCGCTCAGCTTGCCCAGGCCGGCGCTCCCGTCGTGGGGCAGGGCACCTTCAACACCCGGGCGCGGGTGTCTCCGACCTTCAGCTTCGGCTCCCAGGTCGCCGACCTCACTGTAGATACGGAGACGGGGCTGGTTGACGTGTCTAGCATAACCTGTACTCACGACTGCGGTATCGCGATCAACCCGATGCTGGTGGAGGGCCAACTGGAAGGCTCAGTCCAGATGGGCCTGGGCTACGCCCTCACGGAGGTCATCGTGGAGGATGGGGGCGTCAATCTCAACCCCTCCTTCCTGGACTACAAAGTCGCCACGGCCGCGGACATGCCGCGGGTGGAGACCGTCTTCCTGGAGGAGGCCGATCCGGTCGGGCCCCACGGCGCCAAGGAGGCGGGCGAGGGGACCACGGGCCCCACCGCCCCGGCCATCGTCAACGCCATCGGAGATGCGGTAGGTGTGCGCCTGCAGAGCCTGCCGGTCAGGCCGGAGGACCTGCTTAAAGCGATCGCGGATAGGGTCAAGGGTCAAGGGTCTGGGGTATAGGGTGTAGGGTGTAGAACCCGGCCTCTATCTGGAGAGAGTGGAGCGTAATAGGACCATGTCTCCGGCCGGAGCCCGGAATCCAGCCAGCCCCTGCCTCATGTCATTCTCGTCGCAACGGGAATCCAGGCCTACCCGTTTCTCTGAAGACCTGTCGC
>JAMCWG010000109.1 GCA_023475235.1 Chloroflexota bacterium | reverse complement strand
CCGGGGCCGTGCGAGGCCGAGCGTGATCCCGATTAATATCGGGCGGGCGATATTGTTTGGGTTTGCTATTGTTAGTCATACTAAAGTATGCCAGATGCATCGCGACCTTGACAAATCTTTCAAATCCTTAACTTGTAACCCATGACGGCCGTGCGCCCCCTACGGGTCAATCTACCTCCACCACGTTCACTCGCGTCTCGTGGGAGCCGTCGGGGCGGCAGCACTCATAGTAATAATAGATGCGGTTGCCGACCGGCACGGCGTCCATATAGCGCAAGGCCCCGCTGCCCCAGGGCGAGGTGAGCACCGGCCCCTGCACGCTCATCTTATGGAAGTGCTGCAGGTCGGTGCTCACGGCCAGGCCCGTGCGGTCCTCGTAGACGTCGCCCTTGCCGGTGCGCCCATCGTAAGAGATGCTCCAGACCGGCGGCTGATAGAGAAGACAGGACATCCGTGCCACATTGCTGTCCCAACTGCCCTCATCGCCGGGATGGATGACGTCGCCCAGCCAGCGAAAGCGGACGCCGTCCTCGCTCACGGCGAGGCCGGTGGGATGGGCCACCAGCCCGGTGGTGAAGATGTTGCCCGTGCCGTGGAGGGCCGTCTCGCCGGCATCGGGGGCCAGGGTTGCCCGCGGACCGTGGGAGGCGAACATATAGTACATCCGGCCGACGACGGCGACCCAAGGGTCCTTCACGCCCTCGGAATCGATATCGTCCGGGTCCAGGACCGTGCGTCGCGTCCGGGGGTCGAAGGCAGCCGGCGAATCGGCCTCCAGCATGTCGATGAGCCACCGGTTGCGCCTCTCGTCGACATAACTGACATACAGCCGGAAGCGGCCCTCCAGCGTCTTCACCAGGGCCGAGCGCTCGATGGAAGTGGAGACGAAGTCCTCCTTGTAGGCGGCCCAGATGTTCTGAAAGTGGACGCCGTCGGTGCTCTCGTCGATGCGGGTGGTCCAGCCGCGGCCCTCCGTCAGCGGGCGCCGCAGCCGATACGATAGATAGAACTTGCCGTTGTCGTAGATGGCGCTAGGGGCGCCGGCCCAGTTGCCGGGGCCGCTGCCCGGCGGGGTCAGCACCGTGATGCCATCGGCAGGATCGAAGAGCGGCGTTACGCCGAACCAGTGTCTGCTCTGCAATGCTTTCTCCTGTAAGCTCATGATCTATTCGTTAAATGCCTGGCGTCCGTGGCTGCCAAGCTCTTTGTCCTTTCCTCGATGCAGGAAAGGGCCGGCGGACTAGGTCAGCGCGGCCCGCAGTCGCCGGGCCACGATCTCGGCCTCGCCTTCCTGCAGCATATGCGAGTTCAAGTATACTTCGTCACGGCCGGCGTCGGTGCCCACGTAGATCGGCGGGTCTTCGGCGAGGAGCGTGTCCGCCACCTGGGCCGGGCTCGGGCCACGCCACGCCGACGTGAAGCGGATCACGGCCTGCGGCGCGAACCGATCGCGATCATCACACTCCACGCTCGCCAGCAGACCGGGGATGTCGGACACCCCATCGGCGATGGTCTGGGCGAGGCAGGTCCAGCGGCGCATATCGGCGGCGTGGTCGCGGTTGACGTACATCTGCAGGGCCGTCACCAGGCCGGCGATCTCCTCCTTGCCAACCTTCATCGGGCGGCCGATGGCGTGGTTGGGGCTGGCGTGCATACGCGCGGCGTCGATGAGGTCCTTCCGGCCGCAGAGTATGCCCGAGCTCTGCGGGCCCATGATCCCCTTGCCGCCGCTGAAGGTGACCATATCGCAGCCCATCTTGACGAACCTGGTTAGGTTCTCGGCAGGCGGCAGGGTGGCGGAGGCGTCCACGATCACGGGCACGCCCTTCTTGTGGGCGATCTCTACCACCTGAGGGAGCGGCAGGGCCTCGTGGCCGAGCCATGGGGCGACGGTGTAGGCCACGGCGGCGGTGTGCTCGTTGATGGCCTGCTCCAGCTCCCAGGGAAAGACCGTCCGGGCCAGGCCGATCTCCACCATCCTTACGCCGGCCATCCGCCAGGCGTGGTCGTAGGGATTGCGGTGGCATTTTTGGATCACGATCTCGTTCTTCATGCCGGTGGTGTCCGGCAACCGGCGGACCCTGGCTGGATCGGCGCCGGCGACGCATGCGGCGACCTGGAGCACCATCCCCGAGGCCGCACCGGCGCAGACCATGCCGGCTTCGGCGCCCGTGCAGCGGGCTACGACCTCGCCGGCCTTACGGTTAAGCTCGTCCAGGTTGACGAAAGCCTGGGCGGCCTCGTTCATCGCCTGGAGCACCTCCGGCGGCATCAGCGATCCGCCGATGCGGGTGACGGTCCCCCGTGCGTTGATGATCCGCTTGACGCCCAACTGTTCGTAAAAGCCCATTGCCTGTGCCGCTTCCATCGAACCCTCCCGATTCGCTTGTGCCGCGCTCGACGGCGTCATTCAGACCCGGTACGCCCGCCCAGCTTCGTGGGCAAGCTATGACCATCATCAACTCTTGCCCTTACAAAGCAAACAGCCCAGTCCTGTCGTGTCGCTGTCGGTCCTAGCCGAAGTTGAGTCCCGCTTTGGCAAACTGGTCCTTGACCTTCAGATAGATGTCCCGGTAGGCAGGGCCGGGAAGGTGATGGACCAGGTCGTAGCATTCGGTGACCTTCTGTGGCGCCTCGACCGACTTGCCTTCCAGGTCTGCCATCAGCGGCCGCATCACCTCGGTAGCACTGGCGCGATTCAGGCCGGTGCGGACGACCGCCTCGGCCACCTCCATCGCCCACTCCGCCTCGAGGGGCGTCTGCGCGGCGTTCATCTGGGCCCGGCCCTGGCGGACGATGTACAGCCCGGCGCCGCAGATGGTGGCGACGATGGTGCCCAGGCCGATCTCCTGCAAGTGCGTCGCCGTGCCGGGACCCGACCTGCCGCTGCCGATGTTGCAGCCGAAGTGAATGATGTTGGTGTTTGCGGTCAGCGCCTGGGCTACGACCGAGGCCGCCCAGGATTGCTCGGCGGGCACGCTGAAGGTCTTTGCGATGGTATGCTGGATAGACCCGACCCCCGTGTTGCAGATGGTGTCGCGATAGCAGATCCAGCCGTGGATGGACTTGGCGATGGACTCCACGATGGTACCCTTAAAGTCGCCGCAGAAGCCGCCGGCCAGGCCGGCTCCCCCGCCGTTCACCTTGAACGAGCCGTAGTCGCCGTAGACGATGCCCGCCGTCAGCAGGTCCTGCTCGATCTGCATATCCGGCAACGTCGACAGCAGCAGCCCGTCGGTGCGACGGACGCCGTAGTCGGGGTCCATCGGGGCGATCAGCACGGAGGAGCGCGTAGAAATGGGGTAATAGGCGATAGCCATGCCCGGCCGGCCGGCCTTGCGAATACCTTCCCGCAGCCAGGCTGCCTCTCGCCGCGCCGTATATGCCTCTATCGGCATCCCGTACACTTCTCGCCCATCGACATTGGTGAAGTTGATTCCCTCCAGGTAGTCGGCCGTCGGTATCTGAGCGAAGTTCTTCACTACCAGCCGGATCACGTCCTCGGTGAAGGGGGCATGGTGACCGGGGGTCTGGTTGGGCCGCACGTTGCCCTCGGGCTTGTGCTGCCAGATGCGCCGGGCATCGCGGTCGGCACCCACGATGATCTCGTTGGGCGCCTCACGGCAGGCAGCCAGCACTTCCTCTTCGGTGTGCTGCACGATCCGGCTGGTGGTGAGGCAGTACGTCCCGTAAGTGGTGAGCAGCTCCACGGCGGCGCGGAAGGCCCGTCCGGCAAGGGCATCGTCCATATTGAAGAGCTGGCCCTGGCCGGGGTATGCGATATCGTACTTCTTGACCAACTCGCTGATCTTCTTGAAAAGGCCCATGTCCCAGTCGTTGACGTCCATCTTGGGGCCCTTCTGGGTGCGCTCGGCGACATCCAACAGACTGATCATCGATGCTTCCTCCACTTGCTAGCGTCTTCTTCCGGGCACGCCGCTCCGCTCCTGCGGCGGCAACACCTTCATCATTCGGGGGCCTGGATATGGTTATTCTACTCGTAAGTCCGAAGCGTGGCAACGATTCTACTTACGAACAAAAAAGCCAGGCGCACGGCTTGGCCCGGTCAGATGGCCTGCACAGGGTGCATCTGCTGTTCCCACAGCCTGAGAAAAGGGGCTCTGGGTGATCCGTTTGGTGAACTCCAGGTATCCTTTCGTGAATTGCTGCGGTTGCGCTCATATTGGGTAAGTGCTATACTAACCGATGAGCGCGAGCTTGCGTCGCGGAGAGTGGGGCTTATCCCACTTTTATTTTGGGGTGAGGGCCGCCACTTCAGGAGCGGCCTTGATCTACTGTTAGGCCTAGAGGAGGTCGCCTGTATCAATGAAGAGCGACTTTATCGCCGCCATCAATCAGGTGTGC
>JAMCWG010000037.1 GCA_023475235.1 Chloroflexota bacterium | reverse complement strand
TTGTGCTTCTAAAGCACAATCTGAGGCTGGGCCGTGAAGCCATAGAAGAGATCCTGCTCAAGGCTTGGCAGCATTTCAAACAGATAGTCTCAGCGCTTGTCCCATCTCAAGTCTGAAGGTCGGTTCCACGTGTCGGCCCAAGGCCTTTCGGTTATCCAGATCGATGCTGCGTTTTCGTAGGGGCGCACCCGCGGGTGCGCCCTGGCTCTCCGGGGCCGACCCGCGGGTCGGCCCTACAGATTACCAAAGATTACGTCGAATAATAGACGTTGTTGACATAAGCCCAGCATTACTTCGGTTTCTGACTGTTGCGCCCGTACGGGCAGATATACAGGCACATTCCGCACCCGCGCTCTCCGACGACCTCGGCCCGCTGATCGCGGAAATCGGCGCAGCGCCTTGCGTCCAGCCTTTCTTCGCGGGGTTCGCTTTCCACGAACTTGCGACCAGCCAGGGCCCGAGGGGGGCAGACATCGACACAGGCGTGGCACGCTCCACAGCGCTCTTCCATCGGTGTGCCAGCAGCAAGGGGGGCAGAGGTGAGAACGGTAACCCACCAGGCGCGCGGGCCGGCCTGGGGAGTGACGAGCAGGCAGTTCTTGCCGATCCAACCCAAGCCGGCGAGGTGAGCTGCCAACTTGTTAGAAACCAACCCGGCCAGCTTTGTAGCACCTGCTTTCGAGGTCCCGCGCGCGGGAACAGGCATAGCGGAATACCCTTCTGCCTGCAGCATGGAGGTGAGCCGGAGGGCGATGGTATTCAGATAGGGCACGACGACGTCGTACGTATGGTACGAGTTCAGATGGGCCATCGCCGCGTCGTCCTGCTCCAATGCTCTTGGAATCTGGTCGACGATACTGTTAGCCAGCGCGATGCCGACGGCTATAGCGCGGGGGTAGGAGCGCAGCATCTCTTCTCCGGCCCGCTGCACCATGAAGTCGTGCACGCCGGGCAATGTGAGGTCGGCCACACCAAAAAAAGTGGCTCCCATATGTTCGGCCACGCTGTTCAGACGCGTTGCTAGCTCATCAGTTGGGCTCACAGCAGCCTCCACCGTGGAAGTCCGTCTTTCGGATCGTGGGCGCCTGCATCTGCCTCACGCAGCGATCTCGTCGGCGCCCTTTACCATTGGTGGATACCATTTTGGGGTATCGACCAGATTATCCCGGCCCTGACCGGGCTGTGTTGTCTATACTCGAGCTGCCCCAGATGATGACACCGTCTGTTGCACCTTCGGCCGGGGCAGCAGGCCCGCCCGCTCCACGATGGTGGGGACGCTGTCCTCCCAGCCCACGGCCATGATGTGGATGCCGTGGACGCCCGGTATCTTCCGCACCCGCTCGATTATCTCCAGGGCGATGGCCAGCCCCTCCGCCTTGGCGTCGGCGGCGCCCTCCATTCGCTTCACGATCTCGTCGGGCACGGTGATGCCGGCCACCGACTCCTGCATATACTTGGCCATACGGGCCGACCGCACGGGGATTATGCCGGCCAGGACGTGGACTTGCTTGTCCAGGCCTTTGTCGCAGAGAGCGGCCATAAAGCGCTCGAACCGGTCCACGTCGTACACGCCCTGCGTCTGTATGAAGCTGGCGCCCGACCTGACCTTCTTGTCCAGGCGGACTACCCGGAACTCGAAGGGGTCGGCATAGGGGTTCGCCGCCGCGCCGATATACAGCGGCGCCTCGCCGTTGAAGGCATCGTCGCTCATGAACTTGTGCTCGTCGCGCATCTTGCGGAGCACGCCCACGAGCTGAATAGAGTCGATGTCGAAGACCCCCTTCGCCGTGGGGTGGTTGCCGAAGCTCTGGTGGTCTCCTGACAGACAGAGCACGTTCTGTATGCCGAAGGCGAGGGCGCCCAGTATGTCGCTCTGAATCGCAATACGGTTGCGGTCCCGGCAGGTCATCTGCATCACGGGCTCAACGCCCAGCGACTTGAGCTTGATGCACCCCGCCAGGCTACAGAGGCGGGTGATGGCCGTCTGGTTATCGGTGACATTCACCGCATCGCAGCAGTCTCGGAGCATTGTAGCTCGACGTTCAAAGGCATCGAGGTTGGTGCCTTTGGGAGGGCCCAGCTCAGCAGTTACGGCGAACTGGCCGCTCTCCAATACATTCTCCAGGTTGCTCCCAGCCATCATTCTCTTTCTTTCTCCTCTTCCGCGATTGTAGCGAGCCTGCCTTCATTGGCATTTCGACCAGAATAGTGGGGTTGACTCAATGATTTGGTCTCCACTAGGTTATGTGCGCACTCATTCTAACGCCTGGCAGGCGTCATTGCAAGGCACGCTCGCACGAAAGGATATCTCCTACCTGCGGCGTCTTTCGATTACTCGACGTAATCCGTAGGGGCCGACACGCGGGTCGGCCCCGGAGAGCCAGGGCGCACCCGCGGGTGCGCCCCTACGAAAACACGCTCGATCTCGATAACCGAAAAGCGCTGCCTCTGGTTAGCCTGGCACTTTCGCTGCCCCTTCGGGGCGGGTATAATCGATATATGCTGAGCATTAGGAAATGAACGAGCACAGTCTGCGCACTCTCGAGTTCACCAAGATACGCCAGCGGCTGGCCCAGTACACCTTCTTTTCCGCCAGCCAGGCGCTCGCGCTGGCACTACAGCCTTCGACTGACCGGCAGGCCGTCGCCGCGCGCCTGGCGGAGACCACCGAGGCCGCGCGACTCCTGTCCGTGCACTCCAGCGCTTCCGTTGGGGCGGCGCGGGACGTCACCGATCTGGCCACGCGGGCCGAGAAGGGCGGCATCATCGAGCCGGTGGAACTGCTGGACATCGTGTCTACCCTGGCCGCGGGCCGTGTCCTGCGGAACATCGTTAGCCGGCAGGCGCGCGAGCTGCCGCGGCTGGCGCGGATGGCCGGCAAGATCGTGGACGCGCCGCGCCTGGAGCAGGCAGTCGTCCGCTGCATCAGCAAGCGCGGCGAGATCCTGGATACCGCAACCCCTGCCCTCCAGCGTATCCGTAACGAGCTGAAGGCCGCTCACGACCGCCTGCTGCGCCGCCTGGAGGACCTGATCCAGTCGGCCGAGTTTCGCACGATGGTCCAGGAGCCCATCATAACGATGCGCGATGGGCGTTACGTGATACCCGTCAAGGCCGAGTTCAGGGGCGAGGTGCCGGGCATCGTGCACGACCAGTCGGGCAGCGGGGCGACCGTCTTCGTGGAGCCGATGGTCACCGTCGACCAGAACAACCGCTGGCGACAGCTTCAGCTCGAGGAGCGGGACGAGATCGAGCGGATACTGCGCGACCTCGCCACAGAGGTGTCGGCGGCGGCGGACATCTTACGGGCAAACGTGGCCGCCCTCGCCGAGCTGGATGTGGCCCTGGCGAAAGCCCGCTACAGCGCCGCCATCGGCGGGGTTGAGCCACAGCTAGCGCCGGCCGACCAGTCGCGCCCGCTGTTGGACCTCCGGGACGCCCGGCATCCCCTGCTCGTCGGAAACGTGGTGCCGATAAGTGTACGCCTGGGGGAAGAGGTATGGGCACTGGTGATCACCGGGCCGAACACCGGCGGCAAGACGGTCGCCCTCAAGACCGTGGGCCTGCTCACCCTGATGGCCCAGGCGGGACTGCACATTCCGGCAGCCGAAGGATCGCAGGTACGGATATTCCGGGGCGTCTACGCGGACATCGGCGACGAGCAGAGCATCGAGCAAAGCCTTTCCACCTTCTCTTCACATCTGACAAACATCATCGGCATCCTGAAGGAAGCCGACGCCGAATCGCTGGTGCTGCTGGACGAGCTGGGCGCCGGCACCGACCCGGCGGAAGGTTCGGCCCTGGCCCGTGCCATCCTGCTGCGGATGCTGCTGGTGGGCGCTACCTCTATCATCGCTACCCACTATCCGGAGTTGAAGGCATTCGCTCACAGCACGCCCGGTGTGCAGAACGCGTCCGTCGAGTTCGACCCCGAGACGCTGGCCCCAACGTATCGTCTCACCATCGGCCTGCCTGGCCGGAGCAATGCCCTGGCCATCGCTTCCCGCCTGGGGCTCGATCCGGCCATCTTGAGCGAGGCCCGCTCAATGCTCAACCCCGACCATGCTCAGACGGAGGCTCTGCTCACCCGGCTGCAGGATGAATACGAGGCCGCGCGCTCGGAGCGTGAGGCGGCGCGCCGGGAGCGGGAAGAGGCCGAGCAGTTGCGGACGAGCCTGAGCCAGGATTGGGAGCACATCGAGGACGAGCGAGCCCGCATCTGCGAAGAGGCCAGGGCGACGGTGGAGGCCGAGTTGAGAGACGTGCGGCAGCGGCTGCGGGCCGCGCTGGCAGCGGCCGAATCGGCTTCCCGGCCCGAGATACTACGGGCGGCGGCTGAAGTGCGAGCGCTGCCCGAAGTGCTTGA
>JAMCWG010000148.1 GCA_023475235.1 Chloroflexota bacterium | reverse complement strand
TGGCCACGATGAGGTCGCAGCGGGTGGAGAGGTAGGTGCCCCCGCCCAGGGCGTCGCCGTGGACCCGGGCGATAATGGGCTTCGGGTGCCGCATGATGCGGTCCCAGCCCATGTACAAATACTTGACGTAGTCCTTGTACTGGCGCGGCGTCGCCGTCGAGGTGAACTTGAGGTTCTGCCCGGCGCAGAAGACGGGGCCTTCGGCGCGGATGACGATCACCCGGACTTCTTCATCCTCCTCGGCCTCGTCCAGGCAGGCAAGCAGGTCCTTGTAGAACTGATCGTCGGTGGCGTTGCGCCGCTCCGGGCGGGTGAAGACGATGTGCCCTACCGGTCCCTCACGGCGGAAAACCATATTCTCATAACTAGCCATGTTACAACCTTTCTATGCTCCTATGCGTCCCACGCGTCCCTCCGTAGGGAGCGCTTGGTGCTTGTGTTTAGCTCATTTGATGCCCTGGTGCTATGCATTGAAGAACCCATCTAGGACTCCTCGCCGCAGTGCTTGCACCTCGGCGTCTTGGGTTGAGGTGCGACGCCGCCGTCGCACCTCAACCTGTTCGAATAGTCGAGCGCTGTAACCCTACTTATCCAGCCAGACCTCGCTGAAATCCGCCGTCTTCCACTGGGATGTGGCGCCTTTGACATACTTCTGGTAGATCATAGCCCACGGGTAGTAGTAAATGCCGGTCAGCGACGCGTGCTCGTAGACGATGGTCTGGAGCTGCTTGTAGTAGGCGGCGCGCTCCTTCGGATCGTACGTGCTGCGGCCCTGCTCCAGCAGCTTGTCCACGCGGGGATCGGTGAAGGCGGAGTAGTTGCCGGGAGCACCGGTGCCGAAGTTACGGGTGTTCTGGTCTGGATCGGCGCCGACCTCGCCGCCCCACATAGAGATGTCGGCGTTGCCGTTGATCATCTTGGCGAGGCCAGCCTGGCGCTCCTGCGCGTCGACTTCCGCCCGGATGCCGACCTTGGCCCACATCTGCTGGAACATCTGGGCCACCTGCTGGTCTATGGCCCGGGCTACCAGCGTGATGGAGGTGTCCACACCACCGGTGAGGCCCGCCTCGGTCATAAGCTGCTTGCTCTTGTTGAGGTCGAAGTTGTAGTACGGTATGGTCTCGTCGTAGCCCAGGTAGTTCGGCGGCCACGAAGGGTACTTCAACGCGTAGCCTATGCCGAAGGTAAGGGCCTTGGCGATGGTATCCTTGTCAGTAGCGTACAGCAATGCCTGGCGCAGCTTGAGGTTGGCATCGCCAGCGAAGGGGCCCTTCGTCTCGTTGAGGCCGAAATGCTTGGTGCTGGGGGCGGAGGGATGGGGCCAGTAGACCAGGTTGGGGTTCTTCTGGGCCTCGACCACGTCCTTCGGCTCGGGCTCCTGAGTTATGTCGATGGTGCCCGCCTTCATCTCCACCGCCGTCACCGACGTATCCAGAATATGCCGCGATACTATGCTGTCGAGGTAGGGGAGCGGCTTGCCGTCGGCGCCCATTCGCCAGTAGCCATCGAATTTCTTCACGGTCACCCGGTCATCTGTCAGCCACTGCTCGAACTTGAAAGGACCGGTGCCCACCGGGTGGCTGTTGAATTCGTCGGGGCCCAGCTTATCCATCGCAACTTTGGATACCATGCTGATCGGCGTTATGACGCCCGACAGGTTGATCAGCAGGCCGGAGTTGGGCGTTTTCAGCTTGACCCGGATCGTCATCGGGTCCACGACCTCGACCGAATCGATGGCCGCAATCATGGGCTTGGCGGTGCTCAGCTTTTCGGTGAGCGCACGGTCCAGGTTCCACTTGGCCACTTCGGCATTCCAGTCGCTGCCGTCGTGGAACTTGACGCCCTTGCGTAGCTTGAAGGTGTAAGTCGTGGGGTTGTCCAGGTTCCACGACTCCACCAGGTCGCCTTGGAGCTCGTTCTTGCCGGTCTTCTCGTCAAGCAGCTTGTAGCGGAAGAGGGTGTCGTACAGGAGCCGCATGCTGACCTGAGTGAACAGATTGCCTCGGATGGGGTCCATTGTGGCGAGGACTCCGGTGCTGGCGTGGCGGAGGGTGCCGCCGCGTTTGATGTTCACGGCGGCGGTCGGCGTTGCAGCCGGCTTGGCCTCGGCCTTGGGTGCGGCGGTGGCAGCAGCCGGGGCAGCAGTTGCACCTGCCGGGGCTGCGGTAGCGCCGGGCTTGGTAGGCGCTGCGGTAGGCGCGGCCGGCGCGCAGGCCGCTGCTAACAACAGGACGAGACCGATGACACTGATTTTCCAGAGTTTCTGCATACTTCACTCCTTTAATAGATTGAACAGCCAAGTACCTGATCGATGGTCACTGGAAATGAACGCCACATTGGCAGTTAGGTCTATATGCTTTGCCTGTCTAAGCCCTCTCCCTCCTCTACCAGGTTTTGCATCGCGTCAATCGGCCAGTGAGACGAAGACGACTTTGTCAGGGTCACCCTTGACCAGTCCAGCATCACTTAGTAGATCACTTCCTCTTCAACCAGGCGGACAATCTCAGCCTTTGAGAGCCCCAAGAGCTCGCCAAAGACGTATTCGTTGTGCTCGCCCAGCATCGGCGCGCGGAAGATGTCGCCCTCCCGTTTCTCGTCCACTAGCCAGGGCATCGAGAACAATAGCTCCGGCTGCCCGTCCGCCAGTTGGGTGGGAGCAAAGAACTTCCGCTCCTTCATCTGGGGACTCTCTGCCATGTCCTTCATATTGTAGACGGCGGCTGCGGGCACCCCGGCCTGCTGAAGCTGGTCCATCGCCTCCTGGTAGGTGCGCTGGCGCGTCCACGCTTCGATCAGGGGCCTCATCTCGTCCTGGTGGTGCCAGCGGGATACCGGGTCGGCGAGGCGCTCCTCTCCAAACCAGGGAGGGTTGCCCATAGCCCGACCAAGGGCCTGCCACTCCCTCTCATTGGTGACGGCGATGGCCACCCACTGGTCAACGCCCCGGCAGCGATAGCAGTCGTGGGGCGCCGCGGCAGCGTCGTGATTGCCATGCCCCCGCTGTATCCGGTTGTTCATCAGGTAATCGATCTGGGCCTCGGGCAAGGCCGAGAGGGTCGTCTCCGCCATCGATAGGTCGATGTACTGCCCCTCGCCGGTCAAGCGATGGTGATAAAGGGCGGCCAGCAGCAAGTAAGCGGAGGTGGTCCCGGTGATGGGGTCGGTCCATCCGCCGCTGACGACGGGGGGCTGATCGGGATAGCCGATGAGCGAGTTCCACAGGGCGAAGCACTGGATCATCGTGCCGTAGGCCACGAAGCCGCTCTCCGGCCCCGTGCGTCCCAGGCCGGAGATGGACAGCATAATGATATCCGGCTTGACCTCCTTCAGGGCCGCGTAGCTGAGGCCCAACCGGTCCATCACCCCCGGCCCGAAGTTCTCCATCACCAGATCGCCGTGCCGCACCAGCTCCCGGGCCAGCTCCCGCGCCCTGGGCTTCTTCATATCGAGGGTGATGCTCTTCTTGCTGGCGTTCAGTATCTGGTAGTTGTAGGCATCGCGGCGGGACAGCTCGGGCCGGGTCCGCGTCTCTATCTTTATGACTTCCGCGCCCAGCGCGCCCAGGATGCGGGTGCAGACCGGGCCGGCGATCACCCAGGTGAAGTCGATCAGGCGGACACCGTCCAACGGAAGCGACGACATAGTATTGCTCCTTCCTACTGACTGCACCTAGACCACGCCCATTTCCCGCAGGCGTACCAGGTCTTCCTTCGAGTAGCCGAGCCTCCCGCAGTAAATCTCCTCGTTATGCTGGCCGAGCAACGGCGCCGGACGCGGCGGCTGCTTAGGAGCCAGTGTGGATATGAAGGGCAGGCCCGGCAGCATGATCTCCCCCACCTCGGGATGCTCGACCTTCGTGTAGTACTGCCGGTGGGCCAACTGCGGGTTGTGCACCAGATCGGCCATCGTGTTGACAGGGTAACAGACCACGCGCTTCTCCTGGGCCGCGCGGTACACATAGTCCTTGGCCTGCTGGCGGGTCCATTCGCTGATCAGTGCCAGGAGCTCGTCCCAGTGCTGCTTCCGGGACGGGACGTCCTTGAACCGCTCGTCCTTGGCCCATTCCGGGTTACCCATCACTTCGACCCAACGCTGCCATTGGTGCTCCTCCCGCGGGGAGAAAGCCACATACCCATCACGGCAGGGCAGGACCCCGGTCACGTTTCCCATGTTGAACTCTGCGCTGGCCCGGCTGAACGACCGGCCGTGGTTGTAGTCGTCGAGCGGGCTGTACTGAGTGAACGCGAGTGCTTCCTGCTGGGACAGATCGATGTGTCGCCCAGCGCCGTCAGGGCCTCGTCCGAGGACCGCCTGCATCGCGGCGATACCGGCCGTCGCTCCGGTGATGAAGTCGGCAGCCCGCCCGCCCCCTTTGAGGGGTGGCTCCGTCTCGGGATCGCTGACCGGCCTGGGGTAATCGTAGCCGTAGCCCCCGCCGTGGAATGCCGTGAGGTAGTTGCCCTTGTACTTGCGATAGGGGCCGGCCAGCCCGAATGGGGTGACGGACAGCATAATGAGGCGCTGATTGGCCCGCTTCAGGCTATCGTAGTCCAGGCCGAGGCCCTCCCTTTCGTCGGGAGGCGTGTTCTCGATCAGGATATCTGCCTGGGCGGCCAGCCGCTGCAAGATGCGCTGTCCTGGCTCGTCACGGAGGTTCAGGGTGATGCCCATTTTGTTGGTATTCAGGTACAGGAATAAGCCGCTACGCTCAAGGTGGGGCACGTCGCCGGGGAAGGGGCCCTGCCGTCTGGCCGGATCGCCCAGCCCAGGCTGCTCAATCTTGATTACCTCGGCTCCCATATCGGCCAGCAGCTTGGCGCAGTACGGGGCGGTAACCATCTGCCCGTATTCGAGCACCCGCAGCTCAGGTAAGAAAGCCGGTGTCATATTACGCCTTCCCCCATCTTCTTGCAGCCTAGTGACCAGTCAAACACGGAGTGATGGATGTAATTCTGAGCCGAAGCGCAGCGGTCGCAGACTCGCCTCTGGCGAGAGGCGAAGAATCCCAGCCTCGGAGGGCTGAGATCCTTCGCTTCGCTCAGGATGACAGACCATCATCGCGGTGTTGACAGACTACTAGTACCCACGCTGAGTATTGATAACATTCTCCAACGGCTGCCCGTAGAGATACCGGCGCAGGTTGGTGCAGAACAGGGCCACCATTCGCCCATCGGTGCGGGGGCTCTGGCCGGCGATATGCGGGCTGACGAGCACATTGGGAAGCTCCCAGTACGGGCTCTCCGGCGGAAGCGGCTCCTTCGGAAAGACGTCAAGCCCCGCACCGGCAAACCAGCCTTCTCGTAGGGCCTGTTGGAGGGCGTCATCGTCCACGATCTCGGCGCGCGCTACGTTTATCAGATAGGCGCTCTTCTTCATCGCCCGCAGCTCAGCCTCGCCCAACAGCCCCTTGCTCTCCTTGGTGAGAGGCAGGCAGAGCACCACGAAGTCGCTCTCGGCAATGAGGTCGCGGAGCTGGGTCAGAGGAAATATCTGGTCGACGTTTGGCGCCGTCTCACCGGCGGCAGCCGTGCGCCGCGTGGCGATCACCCGCATGCCGAAGGGCTTGGCCCGCTTGGCTACCTCGGTCCCGATGTGCCCCAGGCTGATGAGGCCCACTGTTGCACCGTAAAGCTCTATAGCCGGCACCCGCCGCCATGCCTTCTCCTGCTTCTGCTGGAAAAGGAGGGGGGTCTGCTTGGCCAGGCTCAGCATCATCTCCATGACGCGCTCGCTGATGGGGATTGCTGCGACACCGGGGGCGTTGGTCACGTTCACCGTTCCATCCAGGATGCCGGAGGGACGGGCGTGGTCGAAGCCGGCGGAGGCGAGCATCACCCATTTCAGGCTGCGGCCGCGGGCCTGCAGGTTGGGCGGCACGCCGAACACGAAGGCCACCTCGGCCGAGCCCAGGTCATCCTCGTACTTCTGCTGCCGGGCCAGAATCTCCGGTGTCTCCTCTACCGGACGCCCTCCCGCCTTCAAGAAGTCATGGCGAAAGGCGTCGAAGGCGTACACCAGCTCTACTCGCGGGTCTACGGCCGCAATCTGGGAGAGCAGCGCCGGGCTCAACTGTTGCGTAACCAGAACTTTGACTTTGCTAATACTCAATTCAGTTCTCCAATGTGACCAAGGATATGTCGGCTAAGTGTAGCGTCAGGTAAGGAAGAGGGCAAGGGCTATCCCACCAACACAGCGGCGCCCACGCCATGCCGACCATTAGCCATTCCCCCTTCAGCACGGCATGGGCCTCGATAACAGTCAGTGGACCAGCCTTGGCTGATCCGTGTCTTCAGCGCACATGCCGTGCGGGCTATCTGCCTTTGAACACCGGCTTGCGCTTCTCCACGAAGGCCCGCTTCGCTTCCTGCCGGTCCTCGGTATTCCTCAGTATCGCTCCAAAATTCGCCTGAGACAGCAGGCTGAACCCGGCCAGGTCCAGGGCGAAGGCAGCGGCGGCCTTGGTCTGCCGCAGGCCCAGGGGCGGCAGGTTGAGCATTTGCTCCACCCAGCTATTGACCTGGGCGTCCAGCTCCTCGTCGGTCTCCACGCACTTGTTGATGAGGCCCCAGCGCTCCGCCTCGTCGGCGTACACATAGCGACCCAGCAGGTTCATCTCTGCTGCCCGCTGCTTGCCGATGGTCAGCATCTGGGCGCCACCGGACGTCTCGCCGGCTGCGATCTCGCGCATAGCGAAGCGGGCGTTCTTCTTGGCCACGATGAGGTCGCAGCGGGTGGAGAGGTAGGTGCCCCCGCCCAGGGCGTCGCCGTGGACCCGGGCGATAATGGGCTTCGGGTGCCGCATGATGCGGTCCCAGCCCGCCCGCAGGTACTTGCTGTAGTCGGCTGACTGCTTGGGGGTAGCCGTCGAGGTGAACTTGAGGTTCTGGCCGGCGCAGAACACCGGGCCCTGGGCGCTGATGACGATCACCCGGCATTCCTCGTCTTCTTCGGCCTCGTCCAGGCAGGCCAGCAGGTCCTTGTAGAACTGATCGTCGGTGGCGTTGCGTCTCTCCGGGCGGGAGAAGACGATGTTCCCGACCTGTCCATCCCGGCGGTAAAACATGCACTCGTACTGGGCCATACTTCACACTCCTTTTCTGTATCTTTGCAGCTCCGGATTCCGGAGCGCGTGACTTGTGGCTTCTGCTACTCAGAAGCCGTTATCGGCCTTTGAACACCGGCTTGCGCTTCTCGACGAAGGCCCGCTTGGCCTCACGCCGGTCCTCGGTGTACTGCAGCACTGCGCCAAACCTTGCCTGTCGCAGCAGGGTAAACCCGGCCAGGTCCAGGGCGAAGGCAGCGGCGGCCTTGGTCTGCCGCAGGCCCAGGGGCGGCAGGTTGAGCAACTGCTCCACCCAGCTATTGACCTGGGCGTCCAGCTCCTCGTCGGTCTCCACGCACTTGTTGATGAGGCCCCAGCGCTCCGCCTCGTCGGCGTACACATAGCGACCCAGCAGGTTCATCTCTGCTGCCCGCTGCTTGCCGATGGTCAGCATCTGGGCGCCACCGGACGTCTCGCCGGCTGCGATCTCGCGCATGGCGAAGCGGGCGTTCTTCTTGGCCACGATGAGGTCGCAGCGGGTGGAGAGGTAGGTGCCCCCGCCCAGGGCGTCGCCCTGCACACGAGCGATCACCGGCTTGGGGTGCCGCATAATGCCATCCCAGGTGCGGCTGAGGGCGGCAGAGTACTTCTCGTGCTCCTGGATGGTCGCTGGCGCGGTGAACTTGAGGTTCTGACCGGCGCAGAACACCGGGCCCTGGGCGCTGATGACGATCACCCGGCATTCCTCGTCTTCTTCGGCCTCGTCCAGACACGCCTGCAGGTCGATATAGAACTGCGTGTCGGTGGCGTTGCGTCTCTCCGGACGGGAGAAGACGATGTTCCCGACCTGTCCATCCCGGCGGTAAAACATGCACTCGTACTGGGCCATGATTCCTATACTCCTTCTTGTTCTACGTCTCCGATTTTCGGAGCGATTGAGCTATGCCGTTTGCCTGTCGGCGCGGCCGATCTTGCCCTGTCGCGTGGGGCGCCAGGCGGGTGTGGGCCGCGCTCCCGGACGCTGGTCCTGGCCGGAGGCCATCGACAGCCTCGGCGAGCCGATAGTCGGTGGCTCCTGGCAGAGAGGACGACGCCGTGCCGGCCAGAGCGAGTGGGTTTTGGGCAGGCGAAAGAGATAAGATGCCGCGATACGGGCAGACGGGTAGAACGACCGAGACCGGGAAGGCGTATCATTTCCCCTGGAGCCTCCCCAGTGAGCAGTGACGCAGCCTCGGCCGGTCACCGGCGTAAGCACGCAAAAACGGCACAGCATCTGCTGGTGAGGAGGCCGGCCAGAGACCGGGCCTGAACGTCAAACCGGGTGTTCCTCCTCCCCTCGTCCGCGCCCGCCTGCACCGAGACTTGCCTCCTCGTTCTTGAAGCGTCCTTCTGGCTGATCTCGGCGGTCTCGCCATTGGCTTATGTATATCTGAGTTATCAATCACGTCCGGCACGTCGGCTGCATTCTAACGGCTTTGAGAAATGTTTTCAATATGGATTCTTCAATCGCTCTATTGACAGAAGCTATAGTAAGGGCTACATTCTGGCCATGAAACCCCACGAACAGGGCCGATACTATAAGCAGAACCTATTGCAGCAATTGCGAGGCTTCTATCATGTCGCGGTCACGCGCAGCTTCAGCGCGGCCGCCGCAAGCATGTCTCTGGAGCAGCCTTCCGTTACTCTGCAGGTGCAGGCGCTGGAGCGCGAGCTCCAGATGAAGCTCTTCGATCGAAAGAGAAAGGCCATTGTTCTCACGCCCGAGGGGCAGGTGCTGTTCGAGGTGGCGGCGCCTTTAGTCGAGGGAATGGAGTCTTTGCACGAGACGTTTCGCGAGCGACTGAAGGAATTCGAGGGCGGCAGGGTGGTCTGTGCATCGTCGGAATCCATCGTCCTGGTTCTGCTGACGCACGTCGTAAACGATTTCAAGTCCAGGTTCCCCAGCGTCGATCTGGTGATGCACTCGGGGCCATCGCAGTACGCGCTGGAGATGCTCGTTCGTGGCGATGCCGACCTGTGCATCGCAAAGACCGATCACGTGCCCAGTACTCTGGAGTTCCAGCATCTGGTCTCCTACCAGAACTACCTGGTGGTCCCGCGAAAGCATCCTCTGGCTGACCGCCCCAGCGTGGTCTTGGAGGACGTTGCGAGGTATCCGCTCGTTGCTCCGCTGGAGGACGGAACGCTATGGCGGACTTTGCATCACGCACTCGACGCCCACCACCTGGACTACCAGGTGACGACGCGCCTGCCCAGCCTCGAAGCCCGGCTTCGCTGCGTTGAGCTGGGGATGGGTGTGACGTTTGAGGTAGGGGCAGGCCTGGCCTGCGAGCTGGCCCCTAAGCTGGCCTGGGTGCCATTATCCGACGATCTCCCGACCACAACCTACGGCCTGTTTACGCGCAAGAATAGCTTCCTCTCTCTGGCGGCCAAGCGGTTCGCGGAGTTCGTTATTGGTGCGAAGTCGGCCCTTCAATCGCCTCCCGGACTCGCTCCCAGCAAGACGGCGCCAGCCACCTGAGACATCTCCTTCATCTGAAGCTGGCATCGCCGAACGTCCGTCGCCGCCGGGAGTTTCCTGGAGCGCGGGGCCATTGACACGCAAATGGCAGGATGCTACCTTGTAGATAGCTCGGAGCAAATGCAAGAGTAAGGAAATATCGAGGTAGTGCCGCCCGGCGGCTATAGCTGTGATATCGCGCAACACCAACGCTCGTTGATCCCCGTTGCAGCCATCGTTTAGCGACTTCTCGCCATCCATCTGCGTTCCGCCTGTACCGATTCCCTTGGCGCTGTGTATCGATCGAGCGGGTTGCGTGGCGAGTAGGTGCTACTCGCAAATGAGGTCTAATGAAGGAAAAGGAATGCGGCCGGGCCCTGCTGCCAGCCTTCGCCGGGCGCGGCGGTGCTCTCGCCACAAACAGGGGGTCACCTATCCAAGGGCTATCGCACGATGCGTCGGGCCAGGATGCCGGGGCAGGCTCTCGACTTAACGGAATATGGGGATATCAATGCTAACGGGGACGCAAGAACAGGGGATGACCACAGATCAATCAGCAGGCAACCGTGCCAATACAGATGGCGCAGCTTCGCCGCCAGCTTATCGTGAATGCGCCGGGGCCGGTGTCGCCGAGGAGCTAGCGCGGCCATTCAAGATCGTCGCGTTTGATTGGGATGGCACTGCAGTTGCGAACCGGCGTGAGGATGCCACGGCGGTGCGCGAGCTCCTCGAGGAACTGCTCAAGCTTGACACTTATGTGGTGGTCATAACCGGCACCAACTTCTCCAATATCGACCGCCAGTTCTCGGCGGCCATTCGCGGCCCGCACAAGCGCAATCTCTATGTGTGCACCAATCGCGGCTCGGAGGTCTACAGCTTCGATGCCGAGTCGAACCCGGTGCGGGTCTGGGCGCGCATCGCCACGCCGGAGGAGGACCGGCTTCTCACCGAGACCGCCGATGCCCTGCGCAATGCCATAGCCTCCAGGACCGGCCTCGACATCCGTGTGATCTACGACCGGATGAACCGGCGCAAGGTCGACCTCATCCCCCTTCCGGAGTGGGAGGACCCGCCGAAGTCGGCCATCGGCGAGCTGCAGCAGGCAGTGGAAGCGCGCCTGAAAGGCGCTGGCCTGGCCGGGGGCTTGCGCGAGGCGTTCACCCTGGCCGAGCAAATATCCCGGGAGAAAGGGCTCCGGGATGCCCGAATCACGAGCGATGTCAAGCACATCGAGGTCGGGCTCACCGATAAGTCCGATGCCATCGACTGGATGATGCGCGAGCTGGCCCAGAAGCAGGATATCGCTCCGCATGACATTCTGATCGCCGGAGACGAGTTCGGCCCTGTCGCCGGCTTTGAGGGGAGCGATTACAAAATGGTCGCGCCTTCGGCCGCGGGAGCCGCATTTGCCTCCGTAGGCCCCGAGCCAAATGACGTGCCGTCAGAAGTGCTCCACATCGGCGGTGGGCCGGCGCGCTTCTGCGACCTGGTAGCCTGCCAGATAGCGCTGCACGAGCAGCTTCATCGGGAGGCGGCGAGATGCTCCTCGGGGCTGCCGGCCACTCCGACCGAGGACCCCGCCTGGCTCCTGATCGAGGATGGCTTCAACCTGGCGCGCGAGCACGAGGTCGAAGCGCTCTTCACCGTGGCCAACGGCTATCTCGGCACCCGTGGGGCGTTGCCCGAGCGCAGCGGCCTATCCTCGCCGGCCACGTACGTGGCCGGCGTGTTCGACGTCGAGCCGCAGACGGGGTCCGTCCCGGAGCTGGTGCTGACCCCCGACTGGACGCGGTGGCGCATAACCGTCGATGGCCAGGAGCTGCTGCTGGACAAGGGGGAATTCCTGGAGCATCGCCGGGTACTCGACCTGAGAAAGGGGATATTCTTCCGTGAGTGGCGCCACCGCGATCCGGCCGGCCGGGTGACCTGCCTCCGCTTCCTGCGCCTGGCCTCCCTGGCCGACCGGCACGTTCTCGTGCAGTCGGGCGCCATCACCCCAGAGAATTACAGCGGGCACATAACCCTGGAAGCTATCATCGAGCGGCCGGTGAGCGGAAGGAATGTTTACTCGCCTGCGATACGCGAATTGACGCCGCCAACCCCCGAGTTGATGCCGTCGAACGGCCCGACCACAGTGCAAGAAGCTGGCCTTTCGGAGACAAGCGGACGACCGGCACCCGTAGCCCTTTCGCTGCGCACGCAGACCCGGGGCACAACGGTTGCCCTGGCTGCCGCAAGCGAGCTGCGCACCGAAGACATGGGAACCGTGAAACGAGAGCTGGGGGCCGGCGAAGGATACATTGTCTCACGCTGGGACTGGGAGGCGGAGATCGGCAAGTCCTACCGGCTGGACCGGCTGGTGTCTGTATATACATCACGCGACACCGAGCAGCCGACAGAAGCGGCAGCGGGGCACCTCGAGAGGCTGCTGACTGAAAACATAGCGAAGGCCGTAGAAGACATCGTTGGGGCCCACGTGAGCGCCTGGGAATCCCGGTGGCAGGCCGCCGACGTGGAAGTCGAGGGCGACGAGGAGGTCCAGCGGGCGCTGCGCTTTGCCATCTATCATCTTATCAGCTCGGCCAACCCGGAGGACGAGCGGGCCTCCATCGGCGCGCGGGGTCTCACCGGAAGCGTGTACAAGGGCCACGTCTTTTGGGATACCGAGGCTTACATGCTTCCCTTCTATACCTTCACGCACCCGCCGTCGGCGCGCGCTCTGCTGATGTACCGTTACCATACGCTGCCGGCGGCCCGGGCGAAGGCGCGCAGCCTTGGCTATCGAGGAGCGCTCTACGCATGGGAGTCGGCCGACACCGGCGAAGAGACGACGCCTCCGTTCGTGTTGTCCCCTGATGGCAAGGTGATTCCGATCCTTACCGGGGAGCAGGAGCACCACATCAGCGCCGACGTCGCATACGCTGCCTGGCAGTACTGGCAGGCCACCGTAGATGACGCATTCTTCCTGAACGCAGGCGCCGAAATCATCATGGAGACGGCGCGCTTCTGGGCGAGCCGTGGCCAGATGGAAGAGGATGGCTGCTACCACATCCGGCTGGTGATCGGCCCCGACGAATACCACGAGGCGGTGAACGACAACGCTTACACCAATGCTATGGCCCAGTGGAACCTGGAGCGTGGAGAGGAGACGGCGCGGATTCTCAAGGAGCGCTGGCCCGAGCGGTGGCAACAACTGGCTGAGCGTATGGACATCGGGCCAGAAGAGCCTCAGGAGTGGCTGAACTTGGCCAGGGTCTTTTACACTGGCTTCGATCCCAAGAGCGGCATCTTCGAGCAGTTCACCGGCTGCTTCAGGCTGGAGACGATCGATCTCGCCGAGTACGAGGGGCGCACCGTCCCGATGGACGTGCTCCTGGGATGGGAACGCATACAGCGGGCAAGGGTGATCAAGCAGGCCGACGTCGTGATGCTCATCTACCTCCTGTGGGACCGCTTCTCGCCCGAGGTGCGCGAGGCCAACTTCCGCTACTACGAGCCGTGTACTGGTCACGGTAGCTCTCTCAGCCCCTCCGTCCACGCTCTGGTTGCGGCGCGCCTGGGCGACCTCCGGCTGGCCGAGCGCTACTTCAAGCAGGCAGCCACGATCGACCTGGCCCGCGACACGGGTGCAGCCGCCGGTGGGGTACACTCGGCGGCGCAAGGTGGGCTCTGGCAGGCGGCCGTCTTCGGTTTCGGCGGCGTACAGCCGGGCCCGGATGGACTGACCTTCGACCCGCACTTGCTGCCGCGTTGGCGCCGATTGCGCTTTCGCGTCCAGTGGCGGGGCCGGAAGCTGACCGTGACCCTGGACAGGAATGCGCCAGAGGTCGAAATCCGTACCGAGGGGGAAGGCCCCACCATCGTCAGTGGTGAGCAGCCAGCCGTGCGTCAGGAGCCGAAGGCCTGACCGATGATCGCTGGCCACTTGCGAGTAAGGAGGTGGCCATGAGCCAGGATTTACGGAGAGATGTCAACTGGAGGGCCAGGAATGCACCGGTCTCGCCGCCGGCCGGGAGAGACTGCACCGTAATCGTGCCCCTGGACGGCTCGGCCCACGCCGCGGCGGCGTTGCCGGTGGCCAGGGCAATGGCCGACATCGCGGGCACCACATTGCATATCGTCTATGTCGGCGAGCGCGTCCTTCCGCCGCGCGATCTGCTCCACAAGCTAGGACTCACAACTGAGCAGCTTCATCGTTCGATCATCCATCAGGGTGGCGGTGCCCCCGCGGCGAGCGTGGCGCGTCTGGCGAGCAGCTTCCGAAACTCGA
Source organism: Chloroflexota bacterium (assembly GCA_023475235.1). Taxonomy (GTDB): domain Bacteria; phylum Chloroflexota; class UBA6077; order FW602-bin22; family JAMCWG01; genus JAMCWG01. The sequence continues at coordinate 7,144 of JAMCWG010000148.1, read as the reverse complement.
TCATCGTCATCTGCACCCGTACCTGGACGGCGCGGCCGGCCGGGAAGCTGGGGCTTGGGGTAAAAGAGGTGCTGCAGCTCGCCTCCTGTCCGGTGCTGTTAGTGCATCCACGGTGGGCCGGGCAGCGATGGATGCTGCAGCGTGTTCTCCTGCCCCACGATGGTGTGCCGAGCACCGCCACGGCCATCAGCACTGCGGCGGACCTGGCACGCCAGGCGGGCGCCGAGCTGATCGTGCTTCATGTCGCGGCCTCGAGCGGGGGAGGGCCACTGGAGCCAGGAACCTTCACCAGCCCCCGCTACGTGGACCAGCCCCAACATGAATGGCCGGCGTGGGCCAGCGAGTTCCTCGGGCGGCTGTGCAGCCTTGGCCATACACCTCTGGAGACCGGGATGCGCGTCTTTCTGGAGACAGGGGAGCCGGGGGCGACGATCGTGCGTTTTGCCGCAGAACACGATGTCGATCTCATTGTCCTCGGCTGGCGGGGCCGGATGGAATCGAAGCGAGCGGCCACGATCAAGGCCGTGATTGGTGAAGCCCACTGTCCGGTGATGCTGGCACGCATCCAAGAGCCCCTGACAAATTGAATGCCAAAAGGCTGGGAGATGGCCATCCCCCAGCCTCCCTGGCAACGAATGGCGCGTGTCCGCTAGCTATCGGCTATGGCTGACCTCTGCGCCCTTGTCGACGCTGATCTCTTCCTGCCAGCCGCAATTGACGCATACCCTCCACGCCCCGCTGATCAGGTCCGGCTCCACATGTGTCCACCCGCCACAGCGCGGGCAGCTTGCCAGGCGCGCCTTGACTTCCACTCTGTAAGTCTTCATAACCTTCTCGGTCATAGGATACCTTCTCTATGTTCATTGGCCATACCGGGCATCTGTCGTGTCGACGATCTGCTTGTCCCTCTACATAATGGCCGTTCATACACTATACGCGTTTTCCCATGTTCATACAGTGACATAAGATACAAATGCGAAGCGGGCTGGCAGAAGCTCTCGTGGCTAATAATTATACAGCGCTGTCTACCGGGCGCCGCTCGTTGCTAGGTCGAGGGCACGGGCGGCTTCGCTTCCCCTGCGGCAAAGCGCGAGCCCAGGAACGTCCCCTGTTGCAGCAGCGTGTCCTGCAGCAGCCTGACATCCATCCGGCGAGGGGAGACGCCCGCTCTGAGGGATAGAGCAAGCGCCGTCCCTGCGGCCTGGCCGATGCCCATGCAGATGCCCATCACCCTGGCCGAAGCCTGGGCCTCGTGGGCGGCGGAGATGCACCGACCAGCCATCAGCAGGTTCTCCACTCCCTTCGGCACCAGACAACGATATGGGATGTCGTAGGCCCCGTTGTCCTTGATGGTGACCCCCTTCGAGGGAACGTACGACTCGGAGCCCCGCTCGTAGTGGTGTATGTCCACCCAGAAGCCGCCCAGGGCGACGACGTCTTCCTGCTGGTGCGTCTCAATGACATCCTCGTAGGTGAGCTGGTACTCTCCGATGATACGCCGCGTCTCCCGGACGCCGATGTGGGGCGCGGTGCTGAGCAGGTAGGAGTCCTCGAAGCCGGGCACGTGCTGGCGCATGAACTGGGCCAGCCGGAAGGCCAGCTTCCTGCCCTCCACCTCGGCCCGTGAGAGTTGCTCGGCATCGGTCCCGTCCACCCGTCCGATATGGGTGGTCGTGCTGCCGTTGATGATCCCTTTGCGGAAGCTATTGCCGGTGAAGGCGCCGATAAGTCGGCCTCCCATTAGCTCCGGAAAGGCGGCGCGTAGCTCTTCGGTCCACTGCTCGAGAAGCAGCGTGAAGTGCATGTACTTCGACTGCCAGGGCAGGGGATCGATGGCGAGCGCCCGGCGGATGCCGACGGTATCGACGGCCCGGTCCAGGTCTACGCCGCCCATCGTGAACATGAGCGTCATCGGCTGCATCACCTCGTCCGGACGGCGGCCCTTCTCGAACGGCACGCCGGCTCGGGCGGCCACGTCTCCGTCACCGGTAGCGTCCACCACGCGGTCGGCAGGCAGCATCACTCGTCCCGACTTGGTCTCCACCACCAGTCCCGTCAGGGTGTCCCCCTCCATCACCACATCGGAGACGAAGGCGTGTAGCAGCACCTGCACACCCGCTTCCTCCAGCATCTGCAGCGCAAGATACTGGAAGGCCTCGCGGTCGATGGCGATGTCTCGCTTCGATGGAGATATCGCCATCCGCTGCTTCTGATAATCGGGGAAGCGCAGCTCTGCCGCGCCGCCCATCTGCTTGAGCCGCTCTATCATTTCCCATGGTATGCCCCGTACGATGTGCTGTTCGCTGTTGCTGTGGAAGCCGTGGATGTTCAGCCCCGTTGCCGCCTCTCCGCCCAGGAAGGCGTACCGCTCGACGAGCAGGGTCTTTGCCCCATTTCGGGCGGCGGCGATAGCGGCGATGATGCCCGCGGGTCCGCCTCCGGCTACCAGCACATCGCTCTTTGGCCATACGTGCAAAGCCATAACTGACAACTCCTTCTCGTTCGGCTGGGCGTTTTTCAAAGCCGGCGTTGATGTCGTTTTGACCGAGCACAGCCCTCATGACCTGACAACGTAGAGAGCGTGAGGGCAGGTATGTCTAAGGACGAGACGTTGCCCGGAAGGGGCGCACGGCCGTGCGCCCCTACGCGAGACAGGGCCATATGTCCCTACGCGAGACTGGAAAGTGCGCCGCAACGCGAGACGTGCCCGCGTGCCCCTACGGCCCGCGGGCCTTCGCCTACTGCAGCCACACCTCCCTGAGGTCCGGGCCGTCCCAGCCATATTGGAAGTTTTGGACCCGCTTGTTCACCACGAAGTTCCACGGCATCCGATAGGCGACACCGGTCCAGGCATCCTCAATCATAATGTTGATGCATCGCTTGTATATCTCGCCCCGCTGCTTTTCGTCGTAAGTGCTGCGGCCTTCCACCATACACTTGTCGAATTCCTGGTTGCACCAGCCGAACCAGTTGCCGGCCGCGCCGCAGCCTTCCATCCGCAAGGCCAGGTCGGGGTCCGGTGACGCGGCCGGACGGTGTGACGACATCTGGAAGTTCAGGCTGTGCATCTTGTCCACCCAGGCCACCCGCTCCATCACCTCGAGGGTGGTGCGAATGCCCACGTTGTCGAACATCGACTTTGCCATCTCGGCCATCCGGATCTCCGGGGCTCGATTGATGACCTGCATCGTGATGTCGACACCGTTGGGATAGCCGGCGTCGGTGAGGTACTGCTTCGCCTTCGCCGGGTTGTACTCATACTTGGTGTAGGCACCCTCCTCGTAGCCGAGGACACCAGGGGCCCAGCGGCGCACATAGTGCGGGGTGCCCAGTCCGAAGGAGAGGGCCTTGGCCATCGATGCCCGGTCGACGGCATACTGGATGGCCAGGCGCACATTCTTGTTTTGGAAAAGGTCTGTCTTCGGACTCATACCGAAGCCGAAATAGCCGGCCTGGTTTATCGGATGGGCGATGAAGCGCAGGTTCGGGTTGGCCTTGATGCCGGCCACATCCTTGGCGTCAACTTCCATGGTCAGGTCCAAAGTCCCTGCCTTCATCTCCACGATCGTCACCGCGGCGTCTGGCTTGAAGTAGTCGAAGAAGGAATCGATGTACGGCAAGGGCTTGCCGTCGGCGCCCATCTTCCAGTAGTCGTCCCTGCGCTTCAGCTCCAAATTGTCATCCTGGGTCCAGCGCACGAACTGCATAGGGCCCGTGCCGACGGGATTGCGTCCGAACTCGTCATCGCCCGACTTCTCCACGGCCGCCTTGGAGACCATATACATGGTCGTGCCGGAGGGCGTCAGGCTCATGAAGATGGCGGCGGAGGGCGCCTTCAAATTCAGCCGGATGGTGTAGTCGTCGACGACGTCGACGCTGGCGATACTATCGACGTTTTCCTTGTTGACCGACTTCTTGTGGGTGCGGATGCGGTCCAGGTTCCACTTGGCCACCTCGGCGTTCCAGGCGGTGCCGTCGCCGAACTTCACGCCCTTGCGCAGCTTCAGCTCCACCGTCTTGGGGTCGACCAGCTTCCACGATTCCGCCAGCTCGGGGCGAAGCTCATACTTGGGTGGCTCTTCCTGGGTGACAACGAAGCTGATCAAGGGTTCGAATAGCAAATCGTAGCCCATGTTCCCGGAGGAACTGGAGAGCTGAGGGTCAAGGGTGGGATAGGCGAACATCTCGGCTGCCTTCAGCGTGCCGCCCCGCTTGATGTTAGCGGCCGGCGTGGGGGTGCTCGCCGATGGCTTCGGGGCCACGGTGGGTGGCGCCAGTGCGGGAGTGACGGCTACTGCTGGGCTGGTCGCCGCCGGGGCTACCGAAGGTGTTGGGGCCGCGCAGCCTGCCAGCACAACCAACATAGTAGCCAACGCTGTAGCTAGGTAACTGCTTGCTCGCATACAGTGCTCCTTTCTGCGCTCGTGATTCTGCAAGCTTAATGCCGTTTTATTGCCATATCAGTGGACATAATATTGCCACGCTTATGAATGTTGGTAGGACGGTGAGACGATGACCGCACCATACAGACTTATCGAATCACAGGTTCCTCCCGCCTCCGCTCCGCCTCCTTTCCGATTGCCAGCCGCGTGATCCCGGAGAGCCGACCTGCAACCGGGCCGCACGCCCTTCCCGCCGTGTGTGCAGCTCCCGGCAGGTATCGAACCCTCGTTGCATGCTACTATTCTTCGAAGAAAAGAGCAATGTCTTACGTTATGAACATAAACAACTGGTCTTTCGAGGTGCTCATCAGGCTGTATTTGGGCTGGCTGCGGTCTTCTCGATAGGCTGGAGAAAGAAGCTGCGGCGATGCGCCGCTTGTATCGTTGGCGCGACTCTTTCTGTGCTGGCATTGCGGGCATGGCTTCCGGCGTGCTATAATCGCCGAAGCATGCACAATGCTTGGGCGACAGCGCCCAAAATAAACAGCCTTTCTGTTCCCGGCTGTTTCCAGGCTCCGCATCCTGGAGGCACTGTCCGGGAGCAAGCCCGAGGAAAGGAGGCAACAGTGCGGGACTACGAACTAGTCCTCATAGTTAACCCTGAGGTCAGCGACGAGGCCCTGGGTGAGGTGCTCGGCAGGGTGCGAGGAGCCATCGCCGCCCGCGGCGGCGAGGTGACCGACGTCAACGTATGGGGGAGACGGCGTATCGCCTTTACGATCAAGCAGTTCCGTCACGGCATCTACGCCGCCCTCACCGCCAAGATGGACCCGGCCGCCACTGGTGAGCTCGAACATGGCTTGTCTCTATCAGAGGACATCATCCGTCATCTCTTAATCAAATTAGAGAAGGCTCCGGTAAAGCAGGTACAGCAAGCAGTAGAAGAGAAAGAAGAGAGTAAGGAGCAGAGCGACGATGGCGGGGACACTGAATAAGGTAATGATCATAGGGCGCGTCGGGAGGGACCCGGAGATGCGGTATACGCCGAGCGGCACTCCGGTAGCCTCGTTCTCCGTGGCAACTAACTGGCGGCGGAGGACGCCCGAGGGTGAATCGAAAGAGGAAACCGAATGGTTCAACGTCGTGGCCTGGAACCGGCAGGCGGAGTTTGCCAACCAGTACATCCGAAAAGGTGGGCTGGTATACGTCGAAGGCAGGCTTCAGACACGGTCTTGGGAGGGACAGGACGGCCAGAAGCGTTATCGTACCGAGGTGGTTGCTAACGCCTTCCAGCTACTGGACAGCCGGGGCCGGCCCGCTGAGACCGAAGAAGCCGTGCCGCTCTCGAACGGCGACATAGAGCCTGACGAGATCCCATTTTAGAGCTTCAGGAGATGAAAGATGGCCGAAGCGCCTAGAAGAAGAAGAGAGTTCCCTCGCGGCCGGTACGTCCCACGACGCAAGGTCTGCGGGTTCTGTGTAGATAAGGCCGAGTACATCGATTACAAAGATATCCCTCACCTGCAGCGGTTTGTCTCGGAGCGAGGAAAGATTGAGCCGCGCCGCAAGACCGGCACGTGCGCGAAGCACCAGCGATGGCTGACGCTCGCCATCAAGCGCGCGCGATTTCTTGGCCTCTTGCCTTACACCGCAGAGCACGCTCGCGCTCTGGGCTCGAATGTGCCCTAGCAGCTCGACTGGCTCAAATGTCATATTGACCTGAGTAAGTGACGGAAGTAGCTCTGTGCCTAAGAAACCGATAAAGCCGGCCGCTCCGGTCAGGATGACCAAGCGCCAGATATCACGACACCAACGTGAACAACGGCAGGTCCGCTTGGTCATTGCCGGCGTGGCAGCAATCCTGGCCTTGATCATACTGATTCCAGCCTTTGGCCTGTGGCGAGAAGTCCTGGCCAAAGGCGATCAACCTTTGGCCGTCGTTGCGGGAGAGTCCATCTCTATCAGCACATATGCCAAAGTCCTGGGCTTTCGTCAGTACGTTATTCAGCAGCAGGTAGCGCAGCTTCGGTCCGAGGCGGCGGCCCTGATCACCCCCACTCCTACTGCCGTTCCCGGCGCCCAGCCCACGCCGACGCCTGCGCCTTCGACGCCTGCTCCTGGCTCGCCAACCCCCCTGCCCACGCCGTCTGACCCGCGCCTGGCGGACCTCGATCGGCAGTTCCAGCAGTTGACGCGGGACAATGCCGTGCTGGAAGATACCGTCCAGAAAGACCTGATCAACGATGTCTTCATCCGGCAAGAGCTGGCACAGCGGGGCGTGACCGTGTCCTCATCTGAGGTGGACCAGGCCATCCTCTCCGACCGAAGCCTGGGCAACACGAAGGCGGTCATCGCCGCGCAGCCGACAACTGAGGGGGGATCGAGCACAGAGCCCAACCCAACCAGCGTTGTCCAGCTTCCGGGGCCGACGCTCGACTCGGTCCGGGAATTGGTGGCCAGCTCCGGCTACCTGTCGTGGGACGAGTTCCGTCGCTTTGTGGCCGAGCCGCGGGCTCGAAAGGCCAAGCTGCAGTCGATCCTGGCCGAAGCCGTGCCCAGCCAGGCAGAGCAGGTGCACGCCCGCCACATCGTGCTTAAGACCGAGGAGGATGCCAACAAGGCGCTGGCGCGGCTCCAGCAGCAGGTAGCGCAGCTTCGGTCCGAGGCGGCGGCCCTGATCACCCCCACTCCTACTGCCGTTCCCGGCGCCCAGCCCACGCCGACGCCTGCGCCTTCGACGCCTGCTCCTGGCTCGCCAACCC
>JAMCWG010000173.1 GCA_023475235.1 Chloroflexota bacterium | reverse complement strand
CGAACACGGCCTCAACGGTCGCCTTGTCCGTGCCCGTGCGCACAACCTCGACGCCGGTTCGCTCCCCCAGCGCCGCGCTCATGGCATCGACAATAATCGACTTCCCCGCCCCGGTCTCGCCGGTGATGACGTTGAGGCCCGGCTCCAGCTTCAGCCGCAGATTATCGATAATCGCGAAATCTCGTATTTGCAATTCAACGAGCAAGGCAATCTCCCTCGCTTATCTTAACATCCCCCTGGTATCGCTTCAAGGCTGAGCGATGGGAGAGACCTAGCCGCGCTGCGGGGCGCGGGGGAGGGGATCGCCCACGGGGATATCGCGCAGTTCGGCGGGGGTAACTTCGAGGACATTCTCCCAGCAGAACCGATTATAGGTGAACGTCCTAACGTCGGGTATCCAGTGCCGCTGGCCGCCGAGCATCACGTCGATCCGGCCCGATGAGGTATCGAGCAGCAGCATGTTGTCGGGATATCGCCCGGTCGTCACGCTCGGTATGGGACTGCCGAGCGGGATGGCCTTGATCTCGTCGTTCTGGAGCGCCTCAACCTCGTCCAACAGATAGCCCGCCGCCGCCAGGGTCTCCACGTCGGGCACCCAGCGGCGCATCCCATCGACCACCACCCATATGTCGTCGCACGATCCCTTGACCAGCGGGCCCTGTGGATAGTCGCCGGTCAGGATGGGGACCCTGGCCGCGCCCGGCTTTGCCATGTCTCGCAAGCCCCGGAACGCCGCCCCTGGGCTGCCATCCCGCTCCAGGACGCTCTCGTATGACATAGGGTCACAAGGATCGTACCAGGGCGCTGTGTTGAAGTCCAGGTTGAACACGAAGATCGCGTTCATCCAGGGCCAGCGCGCCTGGACAAGCTCGAAGGCATCGACGAGATGCCGGGCCTGTTCGTCAGCGCTGACGCTCTCCCACAGGCGAGTCTCCCAAGCCCGCTCGGAGGAGCAAGCCGCCGGCGGGCCCAACACCCAGGCCATCTCGGTAGCCCACACCGCTTTGCGGCCATCACCATACTCCTCCATAATCTGCCTCTGCCGCTCGGTCTTCAGGAATCGAGTGCCCCACGGGCTCTCCGGGCCGCCGTGCGGATGGTAGCCAAGCACATCGAAGTAAGGAGCAGCCCCCGCCTCGTAGAGCTCCCGCAGGAAGGCGGAGTCGTCCATCGCCCTGTCATTGAGGTCATCGGTATTCGCCAGCCCAGCCGAGACCACCAGTGCATCCTGGTCGCCCGCTTTGACGGCATGATAGGCGGCACGCAGCAGACGCTGGTAGCCGGACGGGTCTGGGGAGTTCCCGCCCCATTCGATGGCCAGGTTCGGCTCATTCCAGATTTCGTACGCCTGAACACGGCCCCTGCCCCTGGCAGCCATCTCCTGCAAGAAGCGCTCCCAGTCGGCGTAGTACTCCGCGTCGGGGGGCGCATTGGGGTCGCCATTCGACGGATGGGACCAGGCCGGGGCCTGATCGACGCGCACGAGCAATCCCAACCGGTTGTCCCTCGCCGCTCGGATGGCCTTGTAGAGCTCGGTCCATTCGTACTTCCCCCGCCCGGGCTCTATCGCGCTCCAGGACACGTGCGCCTTCATCCAGGTGAATCCCATTTCGGCGACCAGCGGGGCGTTCTTCACCTCCGCCACGCTGATGCCGTAAATAAACTCTCCATCGGCGGCCGTTGACGCAGCGATTGGGGCCCCTCCGGCGCGGGGCAGCTCAGTGTTGCGTGGAGAGATGGCACCGCTGCATCCCGGCAGAAGCAGCAGAAGCGCCAGGCCGACCCCTGCCAGCCCGCTCAGGCAGCTTGGTCCGGCCAGTCTAGCCTCCGCCTTAAGGTGGTTCAGGCGCGCGTCCAAGCACCCCTCCTTGGGCGTAGTCCTCCGGCATATCCAGTGCCGCCGATGCAAATCGCGAACGCGTGGGGTTCCCGGTGACCTCAGCCTACTTGACTCGGTCTGCTCGCCTCCGCCACCTTGATGCGGGTAAAGCGGGCGCTCATCGCACGCCGCCGTTCGTGAGAGCGAACCGGGGCACGCCATCCGACAGCACCACCACCCGGCCCTCCTGCTTCAGCTTCTGCAGGTGCGAGAGCACGTTGCGCTCGGCGGCGCTCAGCAGCCGCCGGTCGATCCGACTGTAGATGGCGGCGGTGAGCTCGCCGCTGGTGTGGGGGCCCCGGCTCAGGTGCTGAAGTATCTGCCGCTCGCGCAAGTACCGGTGGGCGATGTAGGTTCGGACACGACGCGTGCCGTCCTCCAGCATCGGTCCGTGTCCAGGGCACAACAGCCGTGGACGCAGGGCAAGCAACCGGCGCAGCGAGGACAGGGCGGTGGTCAGATCGGTAACTATCGACGTGCTCGCCCCCAATACCAGGTCGCCGGAGAACAGCGTGGCCGATTCCGGCTCGAAGAAGCAGAGGTGGTCCTCGCTGTGGCCGGGGGTGCACAGCGCCCGCAACGCCACGCCGTCCACGATGGTGTCCTCGCCATCCAGAAGAGGCCGCGCGCAAGGGAAATCCCACTCGCGTCGCAGACATTCCACGGACAGGGGATGGGCACGGACCTCCGGACGAGGGCCGCCGAGCCTCAGCGCGCCATCACATATGGCGGCCAGACCGCCGACGTGGTCGCGGTGGCAGTGGGTGATGAGGATATAGTGGAGCACACTCCGCTCACGCCTGGCCCTCAAGCGCTCGAGGACCACCTGGCTGCCGAGATGATCGATGTTACCCGTATCGATCAGGGCCAGCCTCTCGTTGCCCACCAGATACAGTCCATTGCCTCCGCGATGGAACACGTTGTCCTGCGGCAAGATAATGGGCTGGAGAAACGCTGGAATCTGCACTCAGAGCCTCACACAACAGCCGGCATCCACGGTGCCGGCTGCGCAATCGGAAATGACAGGCGTAGAGCGCTAGCAGAACTTGTGCACAAGCTGGCCCAGCAAGCGCCCGACAAACCGGACGCTGGAAATAGCCCGATCGTAACGCATACGGGTGGGCCCGATGGTCCCCACCAGCCCGACCGCTTCGCCTTCCCGCCCGTAGCGGGCGAACACCAGGCTGCACTCCTGCAAGGTAGGCCATTCGATTTCGGACCCGATCTGCACCAGGGTGCCTTGTCGGGACACAGCCAGGAGGGCCAGCTCTCGCGCCGCCTGCTGCTGCAGCGTCTCCAACACGGAACGAAGCTTCTCGCTCCGGGAGAACTCCGGCTGGTTCAGGATTTGCGGCAGTCCTTCATAATAGAAATCGTTGAAGGTATTGGCGTCCACCTGCTGCATTATCTTCAGCACTACTTCACGCACTTCTTTCTCCACGCCGCTCACCTCGAGATGCTTGTGCATCAACTGGCGAGCCGAAAGACCTCGGAAGAGATCGGTGAGACGGTGGGACATCGTGCTGAGGTCCGAGTCGGGCACGCGTTCGGCCAGCGAGATCACCTGCTGCCTGAGGTTGCCCCCCAGCAAGAGCACGACCAGAAGCACGGTCTGTTCGTCGACGGAGACCACCTCGATGTGCTTGATCCGGCACTGCGGAGAGAAAGGCATGCTCACAATGGTGGCGTTGCCCACCGCCTGGGCGAGCACGTAGGCCGACAGGCGGACCACCTCTTCAATGCTGAGGCCCTGGCTTTCCACGCGCTCCTGTATGCTGCGTTTCTCAGCCATTTCCAGGTCGGGCTCGTCCAGCAGTCGGTCCACAAAGTAGCGGTAGCCCTGGTCTGACGGCACGCGACCGGCGGAGGTATGGGGCTGGTAGACGAAGCCGCTCTGCTCTAGCTGGAACATAGCATTGCGGATGGTGGCGGGGCTGACGGCAGGCGTGTACTTCTGCACGATGGCGGCAGAAGCCACCGGCACAGCCGACGCAATATACTCACTGACGATCAGTCGCAGGACTGTTTGCTGGCGGTCGGGAAGGCTCTCCATAGTCTCGCCTTCTTCCTCATTCTTATGCCGATTAATCTTTGGCCCAATTGCCCCTCAGTAGCGTGCAAAACGCCGATCCAGAACTGTAGAAAGAATAGCACGGGCTGAAAGAAGGTGTCAATATGCTGCGGGTGCCCGTCCCGCAACGGCCAGCCGCCCCATCACTGCGCTGCCGTTTCACCGGAATATCCCGCTGCCCTCATTGTAAACAGCCCTCTCATTCGTCATAACTAGTGTATGAATGATGAAACTATTTTGCCCATTGAACGGTAAAGCACGTGTGTCAACGATACTCGACCGAATCATAGATTGGAAAAGGTAAGTAATGGCCGAAAAGATAGTCAAGAAGTACAGAATGGAAATAAAAGCCCGCCTGGCGAGGTGCCCGCGCTGCGGCGGCTGGGTGGCCGTGGAGCCGGACCCGGTCAACGGTGCGTGGAAGGTCTGCGTCAATTGCGGCTGGCAGCAAGAGATCAGCTTGGACGAAGTGGCGGCCCTGCGGAGAAGTCGCTAAGCGAGGTCGAGCCTCCACCGCACTGCACTTGAAGGCTGGCAAGGGCTGGGAGCGATCCCAGCCCTTTTGCATGTACGGCTCGGAAAACGGGATCCGCTTTTCATCATCAATTCGTGCGCTTATCTGAGATTGCCCCCCAATCTACTGCTTGCCAAACTAGGAATGCCATAGCATGGCCGTAACCCAATCGGGGCAGGATGACCACCGCGACCAGCCACCCTGTCCGCGGCCGTGGCAAGACGTTGCAGCCCGATGAGCTGTAGGATATGCTGGAGAGAGTTGGCTGTCACCTTGAGGTCGCCGTGGGGGTACCTCAGGTGTGTGATGTGGCAGACGAGCCCGGCGGAAGCTGAGAGACAACAAGCGTGAGGAGTGAGGCAACGGTATCGATGGCATCAGAGAATACGGACAAGGGAATCGGATCTAGAGTACTGGCAAGGGAGTACAAGCTGTTCATCAGCCACGCGTGGACCCAAAGCGACGACTACGACCGCCTGATCAGCCTGCTGAGGGCAGCCCCTAACTTCAGGTGGCGCAATCTGAGCGTGCCACGGCCGGACCCGGCTCTGGGTGCTTCGGAGAAGGCGCTGGACCTGCAGCTCCGCGGGCAGGTCCTCGATTCGCACGCGCTGCTAATCCTGTCCGGCCTGTACGAGGCCCAACCGCGATGGGTCCAGGCCGCCATTAACGCGGGCCTGGCGATGAACAAGCCTATCATTGGGGTCCAGCCCTGGAATGGGGGTGGGATACCCTGGCGCGTCCAGAGCGTAGCCTACGAAATGGTCGGATGGGACGCCGACAGCCTGGTGGCTGCGATCCAGAGATGGTCGCTGTGAGAAGTCAGCGGCTACAGCGAGCCATAGCTGTCGCGGGGGTGTGAGTGAGGGGGGTCAGGGACCAACATTGGCAATCGAAGAGAAGAGAGGCAATAGCAATCGCGACTACAAGGAGGTCTAGCAGCTAGATGAAATTCGAGCGAGGGCCATATTTGACGGCGGCTCTTCTTTGCGAGAAGGTCCTGATAGAGCAAGACGGCTTCAAATCGCTTATTCGCATTGTGGATCGGGTAACCCGAACGGCCGCGGGCCAAAATCCGCCGGAAAACATGGAGCCCTTCAACTGGGAGATATTCTTGTTCACGAGGATAGTGGCAGGGGCCGCGGTCAGGGGAACCCGTGACATCGCAATTCAACCACAGAAACCCTCAGGCGAATTGATGCCGCCTCTACACCAGGCCGTTCATTTCGAGGGGGAAGAAGACCGAGGCGCCGACGTAATCACCCGTGTGGTAATTACACTCGATCAACCCGGCATCTGGTGGTTTCGCATATCCTTCGAGGGAGAGGAGCTGACGCGAGTGCCCCTCAGGGTGATTTATATGCCCCAGGTGATCACGCGACCCATTCATAGTCGAGGCGGTAATCCACCACAGGGGGGCGATCCTCCCAATGAGCAGTGACCTGTTCCGTCCTTGCATCCGTACTGCTGGTGGAGTCTGGTCCTGGTCCAATGGAGTTGCTCACCGTTTCGGCAAGCCGCACATACGCCTGGAGCCGGTCATGGAACGTCTCTTCGTCGATTATGCCCTCGTTCAGTTGTATCAGATCCGCATCAATACTGTTGGCAAGCCTAATGGCCTGCTTATCCTTGGAATCAAGAATATCCTGCAGGTGGATCAAAAGCCACGTCTCCAGGTGCTCTAGCGTGTGTCGCCCCACAACATAGCCGTCGGCTTCGCTTAATAGCTGGTGAAGCATAATGTCACCTCTGCCCGAGAGTGGAATTGAGTATACCTCTCCTAACCATATTCGGCAACTTTATAACGGAAGTGACTACCCTGCCTTAATTGCAGCGGGCCAACTGAGAGCAGAATTGTTGCGAGACAGCGAATTGAAGGATCCGCAAGATTGGCAAGGCCCGCCGGGGACCCGTAGCCAAACGATACGATATCTGGATGCCAGAAACCGATGGGTGGTGGAAGTGCATAGATACTACCGACCAGATGGCACGCTGGGGGCCAGCGGGCAACCAGACCCCCATCGGCTTCGGCTCCACGGGAAAACATATGCCATAGACCCCAACCACAGGGGGGTTACGCGGTGAGCCGCAGAGGAGTCGAACCTCTAACCGGCTGATTAAGAGTCAGCTGCTCTGCCAGTTGAGCTAGCGGCCCGCGAGAATCGGCTGTATCTCAACAGCCGAGGGTAATTATACCCGCTGCCGCCACCAGCGTCAAGGACGCACGACCCCGCCCGGCGTTCCGCTCCCACTTGGCGTCGCATCGCCCAGGTGCTATCATCGAGATGAGGAGCGAGGCCAAAATGGATGCCTCAATGCACGAAGCAATTCAGTATGACAAGCTGCCCAATTCACGCGTCCTCTGCCGGGCGTGCCAGTGGTATTGTCGCATATCCCCCGGCAGGCTCGGCTACTGCAAGACCCGCCTCAACCACGACGGCACCCTCTACACCCTGATCTACAGCGAGGTCTCCTCCGCTGCCGTCGATCCCATCGAGAAGAAGCCACTCTTTCATTTCTACCCGGGCAGCACCGTTTTCTCCCTCGGCACCTGGGGCTGCAACTTCCGCTGCCATCACTGCCAGAACTGGCAGATCGCCTACGCCGAGTACGAGGGCCAGCGACCCTGCCTCCAGGGGCAATTCCAGACGAGCCAGCATATCTCCCCCGAGCAGTCGGTCAAGCTCGCCCAGAGGCACAACTGCCAGGGCGTTTCCTGGACTTACAACGAGCCCAGCATATGGCTCGAGTACACCATCGACAATGCCCGGCTGGCGAAGGAAAACGGCCTGTACACCGTGTACGTCACCAACGGCTTCATCTCGCCGGAGGGGCTCGATTCCATCGGGCCGTACCTGGACGCCTATCGCGTGGATATCAAGGGCTTCTCGGACGATTTCTACAAGCGCATCACGGACCTGCCGACCACCCGGCCCTGGCGCGGCATCCTGGATGTGGCCGTGCGCGCCAGGGAGAAATGGGGGATGCACGTCGAGGCCGTCACCAATGTGATACCCGGCTACAACGATGACCCTGCCCAGATGGAAGGCATCGCGGCTTGGGTCCACGACTACCTGGGGACCAACACGCCCTGGCACGTCACCCGGTTCTATCCGCAGGCAGGGCTGATGGACGTGCCGCCGACGCCGCTGCCTACCCTTCGGAGGGCCCGGCAGATCGGTCTGGACAAAGGCCTGCACTTCGTTTACCTGGGCAATGTGCCGGGCGATGAGGCCGAGAACACTTACTGCTACAATTGTCATCATCTGAACATCGAGCGGCGCGGCTATCAGACGGTGCTGCGTGAGGTGGCGGCGGGGGGTCATTGCGCCAATTGTGGCGCCGATTTGAACCTGCGTGGACTGTAGCTGCTTAGTTCACCCATAAGGCCTGCCGACTCAACTGGGCTGTCCCGGCAGGCCGGGCGATGGAGGTGATCGCGATGGCTGGACTGGTTTACGGAACCATTACCCCACATCCGCCCCTGCTGATACCGGAGGTGGGCGGGCCTCAACTGCGGCGGATCGACGCCACAGTCAAGGGGATGCAGGTGGCCGCGGCGCGTCTCGCGGCGGCCAACCCCCAGAGCATCATCGTCATCAGCCCACACTCGCCCGGCTATATGGAGGCGATGGGCATCGCCACCGGCCCCAGGCTCGCCGGCGACTTCGCCAACTTCCGGGCGCCGAATGTGCGGCTCGCCTTCCCCGTAGACAAGGAACTGGTGACGGCTATCCAGGAACAGGCTCGGCAGCGGGGCATCCCCCTGCGTCCCACGACCCAGCTCTTTGGAGGTTACGGCCTCGACTGGGGCGTCCTGGTGCCGATGTATTACCTGCACCAGCAACTACCCGATGACTTGCCAATCGTATCTCTTTCATTTTCGCGGCTGCCATACGCCGATCATTTTGCCTTCGGCCAGGCCATCCGAGCGGCAGTAGAGGGCACCGGCAAGCGAGTGGCATTCGTGGCCAGCGGCGATCTCTCTCACCGTCTGCTGCCCGAAGCGCCGGCCGGCTACGACCCGATCGCCAGGACCTTCGATCAGAGCCTGGTGGAGGCAGTACGGAACAAGGACATCCAGGCCATCATGCACTTCGACCCCGACCTGATCGAGCGCGCAGGCGAGTGCGGGCTGCGGTCCATTATCGTCCTCCTGGGCGCACTGGACGGCGTGGATGCCACACCGGAAGTCCTATCCTACGAGGGGCCGTTCGGCGTGGGCTACATGGTGGCTTCCTTCAGCGTGCCGGTGGAGGCAGCGACGGGGACATCGGCCGGCTCGCCGAAGGCGACACCGGCACGGCATCCCCTGGTCGAGCTGGCAAAGCAGGCAGTGGAGGCATACGTCCGCCAGGGACGGATCATCCAGCCACCCCAGGAAAGCACGCCCGAGATGCAAGCGCAGGCCGGCGTCTTCGTCTGCCTCAAGAAGCAGGGAGAGCTGCGGGGGTGCATCGGCACCTTCGAGCCCACCCAGCCCAACGTGGCCGGAGAAACGATACGGAACGCCATCTGCTCGGCGACCCAGGACTATCGCTTCCCGGAGCCGGTACGAGAACACGAGCTGGCCGCCCTGGAGTACACCGTAGACGTCCTCACTCCACCGGAGTCGGTCGCCAGCGAAGCCGAGCTCGATCCCAAGCGGTACGGGGTGATCGTGGAGAGCGCCGGCCGGCGAGGGCTCCTCTTACCCGATCTCGAGGGCGTGGATACGGCACAGCAACAGATCGCCATCACCCGCCGCAAGGCCGGCATCGGGCCACACGAGCCGGTCAAGCTCTACCGGTTCGAGGTACGCCGGTTCACGTAGCGGCGCTTCGTGAGGCATCCTCGACAGATAGCTGCCACAGCGCCCATCAATGGTGTCACAATTGAGCAGGCCGCGGCCGGAGACATCCCCGGCCGCGGCCCCTGGTTGTGCTAGAACAATGGCGACCGCGCGCTACTTGTCCAGCCAGACCTCCTGCAGGTCCATCGGGGCAAGCTGCTCACGCAGACCTTTGACCTCTTTGCGATACACGATGTTCGACGGCAGGGCGTAAAGCCCCTGCACGGCGGCCGCCTCATAGATAAGCTTGATGCACTGTTTGTATACCGGGTCGCGGGCGGCGAAATCGGTCAGGATGGCCCCTTCCTTCATGCACTTATCGACCCCAGCATCCTGGAAGTTTGACCAGTTGGCAGAGCCGTCGCTGAGGTAGCCACGGTTGTAGTAGGCGATGTCCGGTGACGGGCTCATGTACCAGTCGGCGGCCTGGAAATCGCCTGCCTTGTTCTTGGCCTTGAAGGCCAGCGTCTCCGCGCTCCATAGCTTGGTGTGAATGCCGACCGCCTCCCACATCCGCTCGATCATCTCGGAGGCCTTGTTGGCCAGCGGCGTGGTGGTCTGGAAGCTCAGCTCGGTCTCAATTCCACTGGGGAAGCCCGCTTCGGCGATGAGCTGCTTGGCCTTCGTCGGGTTGTACTCGTACTTGGGCAGCGACTCGTCGTAGCCGGGCCAGGTTGGGATCCATACCCCGTAGTAGAGTGGCTGTCCCACGCCGAAGCCGACGTTCTTGGCCAGGGCATCGCGATCGATGGCGTACTGGGCGGCCTGCATCAGCTTCACGTTGCCGCCAAAGGGCGGCTTGTCCTGGTTGAGCCCAATCAATTGCCGCGATGCAGAGGCGGACAGCAGCCACAACTTCAAGTCCGGGTTGGCCTTGATCTGCTCATACGTCTGGGGCTCCGCGTCGTAGCCGATATCGACGGTGCCCGCCCGCAGTTCCGCCAGGATAACAGTCTTGTCCCGGATGATCCGCGACTGAATCCCATCCAGGTAGGGCAACGGCTGGCCATCGGCCCCCTTTCGCCAGTAGCCATCAAACTTGGCCAGGGTATACCGGTCGTCTCTGAGCCATTGCGTTAGCTTCATGGGGCCGGTGCCAGATGGATTCTGGCCATAGGTGTCGCCCAGCTTCTCTGCCGCCGCCTTCGATGCCATCATCGAGCCGGCAGAGCCGGTGCCGCCGGTGGAGCGGGTCAAGTCAGGTAGCGTCAACGCCGAAGCCGCCTTCAAAGTGAGCCTTATGGTGTTGCTGTCTACTATGTCGATAGACTTAATGTTTTCCGCCAGCCGCTTTGAGTTCGACTTCTTCTCATCCCTGGCCCGTTCGAGGTTCCACTTGACCACTTCGGCGTTAAAATCGCTGCCATCGTGGAACTTCACGCCCTTGCGCAGGTTCAAGACCAGGTGCGTCGGGTCTTCCAGCTTCCACGATTCGGCCAGCTCGGGGCCGATATCGTGCTTGCCGGTCTTTTCGTCGACCAGGTTCCAGCGCACCAGCGTCTCGTACACCGGCAACTGCAACAACGTCTCTTCCACGTCGGTGAAAATGGGGTCCCATGAGCTGGTGTCTTTGTTGCTGGCGTGCTTGAGTATGCCGCCGCGCTTGATCTTCGCCGCAGGCGTCGGGCTGGCAGCGGCCGCCGTGGGGGCGGCTGCAGCCGGCGCCTTGGGTGCCGCGGTGGAGGCAGCAGGCGCGGCCGAGGCTGCAGTTGGCGCTGCCGGAGCTGCGGTGGGCGCTGCCGGCGCACACGCCATCAGCAGGCCCAAGACGATAGACAGGGTAATCGCGAAGTAGACAATTGCTCGCACTAGTCTGTCCTTTCTCCTCTCACGTTACGGATACGAACAGCATTCGCCATTATTCCGCCTTCCTTTTGCTGAATCCCCAAAGGAAGACTCGAGCTCACATATTCAATTGTCGTGCCGCACCGCCCACGTAGCGGTGCGGCCACATTAGCATGTGGCCGCACCGCTGTCAATAGCAAGTCTGAATTTTTCACAGAGTCTGAGATAGCAGTTGACTTTACAGCGTCTCCATCGTCCGCCGCTTCACTTCGTCCCAGTCAAGCTCGACGCCCAGACCGGGCTTCTGCGGCAGGCTGACGTTGCCGTCTTTGTCGATGTTGATGCCCTCCTTCTGGCAGACGTCGAACCTGTTCTCCGGCACCGCTTTCTCGAAGAAGTCGCAGTTGCGGATGGCGCCCATGATGTGCAGGTTCGCCGCCTGGCCGATGACCGACCCCCAGCTATGGGGCTCGCACTTCAGGCCGAAGGTGTCGCAGGTGTCGGCCAGCTTCTTAACCAGCGTGATGCCCCGGCGCGCGTCGCTGCGGATAATGTCGGCCGCGCCCATCGTGATGTACGGCACAAAGTGGGCAGGGTTGCCCTGGTACAGCGACTCGCCCGCGGCGATGGGAATGATCAGTGTGCGGCAGAGGTCGGCCAGCCCCTCCAGGTCAGTGTCGACGATGGGCTCCTCCATCCAGTAGAAGTTGAGCCGCTCCAGCTCCTGTCCAACCTTCAATGCGGTGGTACGGTCGTAGGCGGCGTGGCAATCGATCATCAGGTCGAAGTCCGGCCCTACGGCCTTGCGGACGGCGGTGCAGGCTTCGAGGTGCCGCCTGGGATCGTCGCCGCGGACGTGGATCTTCATCGCCGTATAGCCGCGGCTCTGCAGGTCCATCGCCAGATCGACGTACTGCTTGGCATCGGGGAAGGTCGGGCTGCTGGCATAGGTACGGAGCTTATCCCGGTAGCCGCCCAGCAGCTTGTAGATAGGCACACCGGCAGCTTTTCCGGCGATATCCCAAAGGGCCACATCCACTGCGCCGGCTGCCATCATCGGCACGCCCTGGCGGCAGAGGATCAGCATCCGCTGCCAGATGCGCTCGCGGTCCATCGGGTCCTGGCCGATCAGCTCCGGCCGCAGAATGTAGGCGACCGTGTCAGCGAAGCCCCGGCCGGAGATCGGGCCTTCCCAGGCAAAGTAATCGCCTTCGATTCCGTCGTCGGTAATGATCTGGACGAGGTTTGCCAGCATCTCCTGGTCTCGGCCGGCAAAGAGAGGGACCCCGGTGCTGACTACCGATACCTTGACTTCCTTGATCTTCACGCGTCAAACCTCCTGCTGGCGGCCAACCGCCAATCCATTTTGTTTGTTTCACCGCTTACAGCCCGGCCCACATTACGCCGAGTCCCGCGGCGCTGCTCTTCAAGTCCTCGACCGCTGCGCTGGCCAAGGGAATTCCCGTCTTCAGCCGCTGCGCCTTGGCAGCCTCTTCGATCTCGCCCAGGGCGTAGATACGGCTGAACCCTTTAGCCAGGCGGGATTCCTTGACCTGCCGCACCAGCTCGTCCACTCGTTGCTTGAACTCCGGCACCCCCATCACCGGAGCGATGTCGATAGCCTGAAAGAAGTGGCCGATGCGGGCCGGCTCATTCGGGCCGGGGTCCAGAGGAATCTGTTTGGCGAAGAGCGCCCCCGGCAGGATAGCCGTCAGCACTTCGAAGGCCAGCGCGAGGCCGAAGCCCTTGTACCCGCCGAACGGCAGCACCAGTCCCTTCAGGCCCTCCACCGGATCGTCGGTCGGATCGCCGTCCAGGGTGATGGCCCAGTCCAGCGGTATCTTCTCGCCTTTTGCCGCCGCCACCCTCATCTTGCCCTGGGCAACCACGCTGGTCGCCACATCGATGACCAGCGGGTACTCCCGGCCCGCCGGCGCAGCTATGGCGATGGGGTTGTTGCCGATGGTGCCGGTGATGCCGCCGTACGGGGGCATACAGGAGACGCCGTTGGTGGAGCAGATGCCGATCATGTCCTGGGCCACCGCCATCAGCGACCAGTAGGCACAGGCACCGAAGTGCTCGCTATTCCGCACCGCCGCCACCCCGACGCCGGTCTCCTTCCCCTTGCGTATGGCGACCTGCATCGCGAAGTGACTGACCACCTGCCCCATTCCTCCGTCGCCATCTACGATGGCCATCGCCGGCGTCTCGCAGACCACTTTCAGCGCCGGTGCGGGGTTGGTGCCGCCTGCCGCCAGTCGTTGCAGGTAGCCGGGAAGCTGGATAACGCCGTGGGAATGGGTCCCGCGGAGGTCGGCATCGACCAAACTGTCGGTGACCACCATCGCATCGGCGGGGGGCACGCCCGCCTTCTCCAGCATTCGCGCGCACAGGCGGCGGAGAGCGTCGGCAGAGATGGTGACGGTGCGGGCGTCGCCAGCGGCCCCGTCTGACATTTCAGCATACCTCCTATCGGCACGCTATAGCTTATTCCGTGACGGATTCCGGTGGAGGCGTTCTATCCGAATGCCTCTAAGGCACTAAGAGAACAAGGTATTTGCAGTCGCTAGCACCCCTTTCGGATGCGGCTAGCGTCTTCCGGTTACGGAGATTGACCGTGTTTTCGTAGGGGCGCACCCGTGTGTGCGCCCTGGCTCTCCAGGGCCGACACGCGGGTCGGCCCCTGCGCACGACAAACAATCGAAAGACCCCGCGGGTGATTGTTCTATCATCGGGCAGCCCTTACCGCGTCGGCCCCGCCTCAAAGGCATCGGACATGTCCGTGTCGGGCAACTCGCCGGGTCGAGCCAGTGAACTGGGCGCGCCTCGCAGGTACTGTTTGTAGAACCGGCTGCCGGCCGCCTGGGCGTCCAGGTCGGGTGGCAAGTTCCGGCCGGTGATTATGGCCTTGAAGTAGTCGCCCATCAGCAGGCCCTGCGTAGCCCCGTTGTCCTTGCTGTAATGCATGATGCCGCGCTGGAAGCGCAGGTATACGAAGTTGAAGTTGGACGGGTCCACGGCCGGCGCGCTGGTGGGGACGCCCCACATCTCAACGTCGAAGCCGAACAACACACCATCGCTGCCGTTGCCCTCCGGGAAGGCATCCTCCATCTTGACCGAATCGTTGAAGGTCTTGAGGAAGTTCACGTCCATGTTGTTCCACGAGTCGGGGGCCTTGGCTTTGATGTAGTCGGCCACGGCCGTATCGTATCCGGGGCTGCCCACGGGCGGCAGGGCGGCCACCAGGCCCGCATCGAACTTAGGGAAAGTCGCGCCGTTCATCGTGTTGTACGGCATCACGTCCTGGTCGAGCAGATTTAGCTGGCCGACGTTGCCGGCGGCATCGACCTGGACAACTCGCCGCTGGAAGAACTGCACGTCCCGGCCCAGCAAGCGGAACTTGCGGGAGGTCGGATAGCCGAAGGTGCGCAGCCCGCCCCGCTTGTTGAAGTAGTCCCATATCCGGTCATCGCCGATACGATAGCCGGTCTGGAAGAAGTAGCGCTCGTCCTGCGGCTCGGCGGCGGCTGGCGGCAGAGCTACCGTCGGCACCGCGGAGGGAGTGGCCGTGGCGACCGGAGCCGGAGGAGCGCTGGACGTGAGGCTGGCGTCATCCCACCACGTGGCATTCCATCTAACCGGGAACTTGGGCGTGCTCCGCGTGTACACAACGACAGAGTCTCCCGTTGCCGTCGCCGACACGCTGAGCTTCACCCAGCCGTCATTTGAATAATCGCTGCCGGACCAGACCACGTTGGCGGGCGGCATAACACTGCTGGAGAAAGGGTCCTGGCCCGTGGGGTCTATGCCGACGCGCTTTTCCATGTTTGGCCCATCGGATGTGTTGCCGTCGGAGTTCCGGGTCAGCCCCCAGGCCCATATGGAGAAGGTATAGGTAGTGCCGGGGGTCAGGCCGCTTATCCGCTGCCAGATACCGCCATCGTGAGTGGCCGAAAAGGTGTGAAGCTTCTGTGTGCCCACGCCCTCGTGAGAAATGGGGAACGGATCGCCGAAGGTCCGCGTATACTGTGGCTCGTACAGGTAGCCGGCGAAGGGGGCCGTCTCGTTAGCCGCCTTGGACCGCCACCAGGGATTCCACTCCTTAGCCACGCTGGACGTCGATGTCGTCGATCTCCAGTCGTCTCTCCCCTCGAAGGAGGGGTTTCGCAGAAGATTCGGTCCATCGGCAAAGGCCGGCGCTGCTGGCCCCAGCGGCATCAGCGGCAATACTCCTACGGCTGCGATGGCGAGCAGCAATGACACAGACCAGATTGTTTGCTTCAGGTGTATTTTCACTAAGCACACTCCCGAGGTAGCATTTAGTGACCGGCGAAGGCTGGGATGCTTTAGGGGCATTTTACGCCAGCAGTCGCGTTTCTGCAAGCCAAAAGCCATAGCGGGGCCAAACGATGGACGGATATTGCTACCACTCACCTTGACAAATCCCCGCTGGCCCACTATCGTGAGATTGAGAGCACGGTGTGCTCTTTGCCGCTGGACGTCTCTGGCCACGCAGTAATGCATTGCCGCAAAGGTGATCTTCGCTCGTTCGTTTCTCAGCGCAAGTCGTCTCTAGAGGGGGCGAGGGAGATGCCAGAAAAGCATATTGGCAAAGTGTCCCACTACTTCGATCGCATCGGTGTGGCGGCGTTGAACCTGACCGGCGAAGCTCTTGAGGAGGGTGACATCATCCATATCAAGGGCCATACCACCGATCTCACCCAGCGCGTCGACTCGATGCAGATCGACCATCAGATTGTGCACCGCGCCGAGGTCGGACAGGATGTCGCCGTACGTGTGGTGCAGCCTGTCCGGCAGCACGATATGATCTACAAGGTCACCCCATAGGCACGTTCTCGGCCAGCATCTAAGCCACAAGCAGACTAGTCTCGCACTAGTCCATCTGTTTTCGCGCCATGCCCGGTTGGCAGGCTTGGGGGAGGGATACGTTGCGCTGCACCCGCTGCGGAACCAGTAACGACAGGGGAAAGCTCCTTTGCGAGGATTGCGGCGCTGTCTTGCCGCGCGCCAAAGGGTCGATGCCTGTGCTTTCGACTTCCGGCTTCTTCCTCGACCACAACAGCGCGTCCTCGGTCTCGCTGCTGACATTCCTCTTCGTGATACTGATGCTGTGCGGCAGCATCAGCTTCGTCGGCTACAAAGTGTTCGCACTAATGCCAGAGCCCACTGTGGAGCCAGGCCCCCGGCAAGTCGAAGGCGCCCGTCCGCTGACAGTTGTTCCTGTTGCCGCCGTCGCCACGCCCACGCCCACAGCCACATCCACGCTCACGCCCGATGCCGAGGGCGTGCCTGATGAGGATGGGAATGGAAGTGAAGATGAGGATGCTCCCCCGCCAGTCGCCGACCTGTCTGAGCGGTCTGGCACCAGCGCCGAGCCCGACCCGAACATCGATGCCATTCCTCCGCCCGACGTGGCCACTCCGACGCCGTCACCACAGGTGACGTCCCGGCCGGCACCGGCGATAACCCTCCCGAGGGTGATGTCAGGGCAACCAGACCCCGGCTACCGTCTCTCCAAGGTCCGCTACAGCTCGCTTCCAGGGCAGGCCCGCATAATCCTCGACCTGACGCTGCGGCCTTTCACCTTGGACGAGCCAACCTGGGACATAGTCAATACCCCTGAGCGGATAACAATACACCTGGGCATCTCGGCCGCGCGCTGGCTCAGCGCCCCCAAGGACAGCCTCGTGAAACGCATCGAGATCGCACCTACCAGCGCCAACAGTGCCGACCTGATCATCGACCTGGCGCAGCCTGTGGCTCGAGTGGCGAGCGCACTGCTGAAGGGCCCCGACTCCCTGGTCTTTGACTTCTACGCCGAATGACCTGCAAAGCGAAAGGCAAGAGGGGGGCGCCTTGTGTGGACGAAGCGCACCCCTCTTGTTCCCCGCTACCCGGTTATTCCGCCAGAGTGTCAAGCTCGCCGGCCGCGGCCAAGCAGCAGCGCGATGCCTGCCGCCACCAGTATCAGCGGCCACAACTGGCTGGCCCGAAGCCACCAGAAGACGTTCAAGTTGTCCAGCAGCAGAATGACCCCTAACCCCACCAGTATGATGCCCAGCAGGTAAGCTCCTGTAAGGCTGGAACGACGGGGGGCCGCAGGGGGCGGCTCCGTACCTGGCGGCGGCGATGGTTGTCCCGGCTCGGACGGAGGCCGCTGAAAGGCAGACCGCACGTCCTCGCCGATGCCCTCGATGTTGGAGCGGATGGTCACCGACGGCGGCGCTCCCAACTCGCTCTCCCTGGGCATAAGGATCCAGAGTATGATGTAGGCGACGATCCCGATGCCGTGCACCAGGGCGACCAGAACGAACACTATCCTCACCAGCACCGGGTCGATGTCGAAGTACTCAGCGAGGCCGCCGCACACCCCGCCGAGCATCCGGTCCCTACTGCTGCGATGTAGACGCTTCTCCATTCTTAACTCTGCCTTAATTCTGCACGCCTTCGCTATCCGCCGAAGCCATCGCTACCGATGGTCTTCGTACAGCTTCTTCTTGTAGTAGCCGTCGCTCAAGTATATGGCCCCGATGGGGTTGTGCGCCAGCACCCTATCTTTGGCCACCAGCACCGTCACCCAGCCCCGGCAGTGCTTGATGAACAGCGAGTCGTGGCCAACGCACAGTCCGAAGAGGATGTTAAGCTGGGTCTCGCTCTCGTTCAGAAGCGCGGCCTGGGCAACTGGATTGCACATCGGCTCGACGGTGCCGGGCCGCACCTTCTCCTCGTCCCGTATCCCGATGGCCTCTTTGGGGATCGCGCCGGTCTTGCACATCGCCGAGACCACTTCAAAGCCGTTCGCCTTCAGGACTCGGCTCAGCACTTTGGCTTCGCTGCGCAGTCCAGCGCAGAAGGCTAGCCCCAGCCGGGTGAACCCATTTCGCTTGGCCAGCTCCATAGTCTCTTCCAGCCGCGTCCACCGGCCGTAGCCGACAGCCTCGATCAGTGAGGCGATGCGGGCGAACTCGCGCACCTCCGGGTCTTCGTAGACAGGCAATTGATCAGTCTGGTCGCCTGTCTGCATCGGGCAATTATCGGGGCCAGCCTCACGATTCCCCACCCGGCAGACGTAGACGCTGCACTCAGCGCAGGCGTGCATCATGATTCTCCAATGCTCGCGTATATTTGGCAAGCCAGGTCGATACCCAGCATTGAACCAGCAAGTTAAGAAAGGCCCTCGTCCTCCTCACGCTCGCGGCCATCGGGATTAAAGTCCAATCGGAAGTTGAGCGGCTCTTCCCAGCTACGCAGCGTCTCCAGAGCATCGGCCGCCGCCTCGCGCATCACCGGGTCCTGCCCGCCCGCCAGCCCCTCCAACGTTCGCTCGGCGAGCTCACCGCCGATCTCACCTAGCGAGGTCACCGCCTGCAGCCGCACCTCCACGTCCTCGTCGGTTATGAGGCGAGCCAGCGGCCACACCATCTCTTCGTCTTCCAACTGGCCTGCCGCCCGGGCCGCCTCGAACCGCACCTCCGGGTCGCGGCTATTCAGCTCTTTCAAGATTATGTCCCGCCACCGGGAATCGGCATTGCGGCCCATCGCGAAGACAGCGCTCACCTTTATCCTTTGCTCAAGAGAATCGTAGGCCTGCTGGATCAGGTCGGGAATCGGCGGCTCGCTCAGGAACGACAGACTCTCCAGGGCGCGCCGCCGCACCTCGAGGTCCGGGTCCTTCTTGTGAGCATCCAGCAGGCCATATTTTACCTGCCAGGCCAGCATTCCTCCTAATTCTTCGAACTCGATCAGCTCCACCGCGTGGCCCAGCGCCGCCGCGGCGGCCGCGCGCACCGTTGGATCGGCGTCTTTCCGCAGGACGCTCACCAGCAGGTCCAGAGTGTCGCTTTCGACATCCTCCCACAGGCCCTCGGCCGCCGTCGCACGCACCTTCGCGTCTGAGTCGCGCATGCACACCTTGAACACAGAAGCGAAGTCCAGCTCGGCGTTGTCCTCAGCCATCTCTACCAGGGAGGCCACCACCTGCCGCCGGCGCTCCACGTCCAGTTGCCGCCAGGCCCTAGCAAACTGCTTGAGGGCGTCGCCTTCGAGGCCCGAGAGGCATTCCAGGGCCGCGGACGGCAGCTCGCTGGCCGAAAGCGCCTCCAGGCAATTACTGAGTTCCATACCCGTTACCTCTTACCTTCCACTACGCTCACCTGTCACCCTCTGGCCGATATGGGCAGCGACCCGAAATACAGGGGTGGCAGCTTGATGGTGCCGCCTTCCCACACAGCCGGCCGCCCCAGGGCCGCGATGCCGTGGCCCAGCGCCTCGAACACGTTGCCGGCCACCATACAGTCCTTCACCCTCCCCACCAGGCGACCGTTCTCGATCTTGAACCCGAGATGGATGTTCCCCGAGAAATCGCCGGAGATGACGTTGCCCGCCCAGGCCCCCATCACCTGGTCGATCAGCACGCCGTCCTTCACGTCGGCGATCATCTCCTCCAGCGTGGCATCGCCCTCGCTGAATATCAGCGACGTGTACGAAGGCGACGGCAGCGCCCCCAGGGGACGGAAGCCGTTTCCCGTGCTCCGGGCACCGGCCAGCCCCGCCGTCTGCAGGTCGTAGATGAAGTTGCGCACCACGCCGGCCTCGATGAGCGGCGTGCGACCGGTCGGCACCCCCTCGTCGTCGCAGGGCCCGCTGGCGGGAGCGAAAGGCACCCGGCCGTCATCCCAGAGCGAGAGGCGCCGGTCGAGGACCTCCTCGCCGCGCCGCTGCCCCAGCGGCGAAGCGCCCTGCAACACTGTCTTCCCGTTCAGCGCCAACTGGAGCGACATCACGAACACGCTGGCCACGCCCTTCGGGGTAAACACCACCGGACAGGCACAGGTGGAGATGCCGACCGTCTCTCGCGATAGCTCGAAGCTGTGAATCAACCTCTGGGCGAGGTCGTCGATGTTGCTCAATCGCTGGCACCAGGCCGTATCCTCGTAGATCGTGAGGATATCCGTGCCGCGCGTGAGAGTGCCGCTGATGCCGGCCGACATTACCGTCTTGCGATAGCTGGCGTCCCCTCCCTCCGAGTTGAGGGTCCGCTGCTCCGTCGTCGACTTGCTGATGCCGGCGTCGCAAAGGATGTCGGGGTTGTGGCGCAGAACGGCGTCGATGATGCCCTGGCCCGAGGCGACCATTTCCTCGATCGACAGATCGCTCGCCGCCTGATCGTACACCGGCACATCCGTCAGATCGGCGCGCGCCGGCAGGTGGAAGCGGGCCTCGGCCCCGAACTCGGCCACGGCCAGCGCCGCGTCCACCAGCCGCCGCTGGTCGCGCAGGTCCGTGGCGCTGGCCAGTCCGACGCGCCCGTTCCGCACCAGCCGCAGGGCCACCCCGTGCGATTCCTTGGTCTCCAGCGACTTCAGCCGGTTGGCCTCGAAGCTGACCGGCGTCGAGGCCGAGCGCACTTCGTAGACTTCAGCCTGCTCTGCCTGCTTCTGGGCCAGGCTTAGAATATCCTCTAGCATCAGCGACCTCCCACGACGCAGCGACTTATCCGGATATGCGGGCTGCCATCGCCCACCGGCAGCGGGCTCTGCCCGCCTTTGCCGCAGCCGCCGCCCTGGTTCCACTCCAGGTCGTTGCCGATGGCGTCGATGTTCGCCAGCGTGACGAAGACATTGCCCGAGAGAAGCGCCCCGCGCACCGGCTCGGCGATGGCACCGTTGCGTATCATATATGCTTCTTCGGCGGAGAAGGTGAACATCTCCATTCGCGTCTCCCCTCCGAAGCTGCCCTTAGCGTACACGCCTTCCTTGATGCCGGAAATCATATCAGCGAAGGACACGCTGCCGGGCAGGATATAGGTATTCGTCATGCGGACGATGGGCGGGTACTGATAGCCGATGGCGCGGTCGTTGCCGGTGGGTGCCTCGCCCATCTTGCCTGCCGTCTCCCGCGAGTG
>JAMCWG010000144.1 GCA_023475235.1 Chloroflexota bacterium | reverse complement strand
CGCTCATTTCGATGCGTGCCGCCGTCACCATGCAATGCAACGAGCCATACAACAACTCCATGCGCTGGGCTACCAGGTCACCGTCACTCCCAAGGAGGTGGCCGCCTAACCCTAGTTTTCAGAAGAGACCCTGCGCCGGCTAGTCGTGCCTGCTCGCTGGCCTTCCGGAGGGCAGTGCTATAATTGACATGTCGGTAGTGTAAGGAAGAGCGCAAGGTCCCTTTAGCCTGCCTTCTGCCCGATAGATTTGGCCATTCGATCTGCGATAACCCTCGTGCCTCGCCGTCTTGAGAAACACAAGGGGGCAACCTGCTGCTTATGAGACCTGAGTCACTCGTGAGCGAGCTGAAATGAGCCTCGCCGTCCCGATCGACCGCCTGCTGGCGGACGCGGCGCGACATAGAGCACGGTTTGGAAGACCGCTGGTCACCCTGACCTACGCTCAAAGCCTGGATGGCAGCATAGCAGCATTCCGGGGCAGCCGTCTGGCGATGAGCGGGCCCGAATCCCTGTCCCTGACCCATCAGCTACGCGCCGCCCACGATGCTATCCTGGTCGGTGTCGGCACGATGCTGGTCGATAAGCCCCTTCTCAATGTGCGACTCGCAGAGGGGGAGGACCCTCAGCCGGTGGTCCTGGACAGCCGCCTGCGCCTTCCATTGAGCGAATGCCTCTTGCGCGGTCGAAAGTCGCCTATCTGGGTGGTCACCACCGAGCGCGCCGACGCGCAGAAACAGAAGGCATTGGAGGCGATTGGGGCGCGCGTTCTGCGCGTGCCCTCCGATGCCCGGGGCCGGGTCGGACTGGGAGGCTTGCTGGAGCGCCTGGCAGCCTTGCAAGTCAACAGCCTGATGGTCGAGGGCGGCGCCCGCGTCATCACCAGCTTCCTATCCGAGCACCTGGTCGATCTGGTCGTTATCACCATTGTTCCGGTCATCGTGGGCGGCCTGCACGCGGTGGAAGGACTGGTCAGTTCTGATGGCCGGGAAGCCATCGATTTCGATGGCTTCCCACAGATACAGGAGCCGAAGATACACGAGTTCCCAAAGATACAGGAAATGGAAGTTCAGCGTTTGGGGAAAGATCTGGTGGTCTGGGGAAGCGTCGCATGACGGCGGCGCGGAATGGCCTGGCGCTGTACTTCGTCGGCCCCGGCCAGGTGGCACTGCGGGACGAGCCGGTCCCGGAGCCCGGGGCTAACCAGGTGCTCGTCAAGACGATTCTCTCGGCCATCAGCACGGGCACGGAGCTGCTCATCTATCGGGGGCTGGCTCCCGCGGGCCTAGCCGCTGATGAGACCATTACCGCCCTCAGGGGAAGCCTCGGCTACCCGCTCAAGTACGGGTACTCCACTGTGGGGAGTGTCACCGCCACAGGCCAGGCCGTGGATGCGTCGTGGGCCGGCAAGCTCGTCTTTGCTTTCCATCCCCATCAGAGCCACTTCATCGCCGAGGTCAGCAACTTATTGCCCGTGCCCGATGGCATTGCGCCCGAGGATGCGGTCTTCCTGGCGAATATGGAAACGGCGGTCAACTTCGCGCTGGATGGAATGCCGGTGATAGGAGAGCAGGTGGTGGTGTTCGGCCAGGGCGTCGTCGGCCTGCTCACCACGGCTCTTCTCGCGCAGCTTCCCCTGGCGCGCCTGATTACGCTGGACCGATACCCCTTGCGTCGCCGGGCTTCCCTCGAGCTGGGCGCGCACGCCAGCCTGGACCCGGCCGCGGCAGACGCCATCCCGGAGGTGAGGTCGATGCTGCAGGGAAGCGGCACCAACGGAGGTGCCGACATGACCTACGAACTTTCGGGCTCTCCCGCCGCACTGGACCAGGCTGTCGCCGTCACCGGGTTCGACGGCCGGGTGGTGATCGGCTCGTGGTACGGACGGAAAAGGGTGGACCTCGACCTGGGAGGTGCCTTCCATCGCAGCCGCATTCGCTTGATCAGCAGCCAGGTCAGCACTATTGCTCCCCAGCTAACGGGCCGGTGGAGCAAGGCGCGCCGCTTCGAGCTGGCCTGGCGGATGCTCCAGAAGGTGCTGCCCTCACGCTACATCACCCACAGCTTTCCCCTCGGGGAGGCTGCCCGGGCCTACCGGCTGCTCGACGAAAGCCCGGGCGAGGCCATCCAGGTGGTGCTGACAAGCTGAATTCTGCCGTGGCGAGGAGATGAAGATGTACACGGTGGCCGTCAAGCGGGACTTCGTCGCCCAGCATTTCCTCATCGGTGGCGACTGGGGGGCCGAGAACTGCAAGCACTCCCATCACTACGCCGTGGAGGTCCAGCTCGAAGCCCCGACGCTGGACGAGCACGGCTACCTGGTGGACATCGTGGATATCGAGGCCAATCTGGACAGGCTAGTGGAGTATTACCGGGACCGGACCTTGAACGAGCTGCCCGAATTCGCGGGGATCAATCCCAGCATCGAGCATTTCTGCCGCATCCTCTGCCAGACCTTCGCGGGGCGCGTTCAGGCCCAGAACATGAAGAGCATCACGGTGAAAGTCTGGGAAAACGAGATCGCCTGGGCTTCTTACCGGCAGGACTGCTAAGTGCGCGCCGGCCTCTTGATCTATGGGAGCCTGAATGCCCTTACCGGCGGGTACCTGTACGATCGCAAGCTCGTGGAGCATCTCGGTCGTCAGGGAGACGCCGTTTCAATCGTCTCGCTGCCGTGGCGCAACTACATCCGTCACCTCGGCGACAACTTCTCGCTGCCACTGCTTCGTCGATTGGAGGCTCTTTCCCTCGATGTTCTCCTCCAGGATGAGCTGAATCATCCCTCCGTCGTCCTGCTCAATCGCCGCCTTCGGGCCAGTGCGCGGTATCCGATCGTCTCCATCGTCCATAACTTGCGTTCCAGCGAGGCGCGCCCGTGCTGGCAGAAAGCCTTCTACCGTTGGGTTGAGCGTCATTACCTGACTGGCGTCGATGGGTTCGTGTTCAACAGCCGGACCACGCGCCGTGTCGTCGAGGACCTGGTGGGAAAGGGCCGGCCGTCCGTCGTCGCCTATCCGGCGGGAGACCGCCTGCATCCGGAGATCACCGATGGAGAGATAGCCGCGCGGGCCAGCGAGCCCGGCCCGCTGCGAATCGTTTTCCTGGCCAACGTGCTGCCTGGGAAAGGGCTGCACACACTCCTGGCCGCGATGGAGCAACTTCCGATGGCTGAGTTCAGTTTGCGGGTGGCCGGGAGCCTGACGACGGACGGGCCGTACGTGCGGGCGATTCGCCGGAGGCTGGACGCGGACGGGCTTGCGGGGCAGGTGTCGTTGCTGGGACTGCTCTCCGCAGATGCCCTCATCCCCGAGCTGCGAAGCGGCCACGTGCTGGTTGTGCCATCCTTCTATGAAGGATTCGGGATCGCCTACCTCGAGGGGATGGGATTCGGCTTGCCCGCCATCGCTACGACGGCTGGAGCGGCGGTTGAGACCATCGCGCACGGCGTAAACGGCTTCCTGGTAGAGCCGGGGGATGCTGCAGCGCTGGCCGCCCATCTGCTGGATCTCAGCCGGGACCGGCAGCGATTGCTGGAGATGAGCTTTAATGCCCGCCGCCGCTACCTTGCGCATCCGACCTGGGACATGACGTCCGAGTCTATACGGTCTTTCCTTGAGTCGCTCCTCTCCACGAGCGACAATCAGACCGCGCTCTCGTCGCCTGCCGCCAGGGGCAAGCTGAAGTAGAATGTCGTGCCCTTCCCCGGCCCGCTCTCGACCCATATGCGGCCTCGGTGGGCATTGACGATGCCGCGTGTCACGTACAGTCCGAGGCCCATACCTTCCGGCTGCGAGCGAGCGGAGCTTCCGGCGCGGAAGTAACGCTCGAAGAGATGCGGCTGCGCCTCCGGCGGGATACCGATTCCCTCGTCCCTCACCGATACGAAGGCCTCCTCGTCCTGTTGCGTTACGGCCACGTCTATGTGCCCGCCATCCGGGCTGTACTTGATGGCGTTGGACAGAAGGTTGGCCAGCACCTGGGCGAGGCGATTATGGTCCCAGCGTCCGTACAGTTCCGGCACCGCGGCGTGCACCTCGATATCGTGCCGGCCGGTGGTCACCTGGGCCTCGGCGACCGCCTCTCGCACCAGCGCTACGAGATCGACACGCTCGGGTGTCAGCTCCAGACGCCGCATCTGGATGCGGGAAACGTCGAGCAATTGATCGACGAGAGTTACCAGACGGTTCACCTGAGTATCTATGGTGCGCAAGGATGCAACCCAACTCCCGCGATCCGGTATGCGCTCGGCCCTTTTCAACAGTAGCTGAGCGTAGCCCTTCATCGAGGCCATCGGCGTTTTCATCTCGTGTGCCGCCACGGACAGGAATTCATCTTTCAGGCGATCGAGCTCCTTGAGCGGGGTGATGTCCTGGAAGACGCCCACGGCCCCTGTCAGGCGGCCGTCCGCATCGCGAATGGGGGCCGCGCTCGCCAGCAAAGAGCGCTCCTCCATTTCCGGACAGCGGACAACCAGCTCCACGTTAGTATGTGCCTCACCGTCCCGGGCCGATCTGACCATTGGCAGGTCGTCAGGGGCGCAAGGGGTGCCGTCCGGGTAATGAAACTGGAGGTTGGTGGTCGAAGCGTAGTCCTGGCCGAGAGGAATGTGCCCGGCGAAGAGTCGGTGTGCTTCTTTGTTGGACATCGTTGGTCGAGCATTCTGATCGACGATGATGACTCCTTCGGGCATCTCGTCGATGATCGCCCGGAGGTTGAGGGCATTCGCTGCCAGCCTGGAGTTCAGGTCCTGAATGCGGGCGGTGTTCTCTTCGATCTTCGTTTGGGCCAGCACCTGCTCGGTCGTCTCCCACCTCGTTGACAGCACTGCCTGCTCACCCTCCCACGGTATGCGCCGCATATGAATGGAGAAGTAACGGGTCGAGCCGTCAGGGAAGCGCTCCTCGTAGCGGTCAACGTCGAACGGATCTC
This sequence comes from Chloroflexota bacterium, assembly GCA_023475235.1. Taxonomy (GTDB): domain Bacteria; phylum Chloroflexota; class UBA6077; order FW602-bin22; family JAMCWG01; genus JAMCWG01. The sequence goes on along the minus strand of JAMCWG010000144.1, from coordinate 16,148 downwards.
CCGTTGCAAGGACGCGACGGGCGATGTCCGGAAGGGTTTGCTCGCCTTCCGGCGTGTAGCGGACCTCGTCGAAGCGTTTGCCGACGGGGTCGATCTTCGGGTCCAGGGTGAGCGCTCGATAGGCGGGGTTGACGAGCTGAAACTGCAGCTCAGGCTTGGCCACCACTGCCAGGGCACCGGGGTCAGTGTCGAAGATGGTCGCCAGCAGCCTTTCCTTCTGCGTCAGGTTCCTGAACAGGAGGTCGTAGGGCTTAGTCAAACCGGTTTCTACTACCGCTTTGTACAGCAGATAGAAGGCGACGATCTTCAGCAAATGGCCGATGAGGTTGGCCACGCCATAGGGGTCCACATAGAGCGTGAAGGACAACTCCGCAACCACGGTCGCGGCTATGGACCAGGCCAGCAATTGGAGGACAGTCTTGTCAAACTCGCGGCGGTGCTGGAACAGCAGACCCCCGGAAGCTATCAAGATGAGCGAGATAATGTATTCGCTGAGTATCTTGAATGAGGTCAGCCCCTGTCCCTCGACGAAGGCCACGGGGAAGATGTTCCAGTAGAAGATGGAGGCCAGCAGAAGCGACGTGGCTACGGCATAGCCGGCCAGCACGGCGTTTACGCTCAGCTTGCGTCCCAGAGTGAACGGCGCTATCAACAGGCTGATGCTCTGCATATACCGCGCGGCGACCCAGAGCTGAGTCGGCAAGTTGGTGTCAGCGCCGGGAAACACGCCCAAGCCGCGGTAGGCGAGGGTGTGGAGCAGGTCGATGATGGCCACGAACAGATAGGCTATGCCGATGAAGAGAATGTAGTTGTTGTCGATGAAGCGACGGGTGTTCCATACCAGAATGAAGACCGCGCAGGCGATGACGATGCTGAACACCTCGGCGAGGCTGTGGAAAAGGAGGTAGCTATACAGCGTGGTCAGGCACAGGCCAGCGAAGACGAGCGCTCGCACTATGATGGGAGCATAGTTGCGTAGAACGGCTAATTGCTTTTGTGTCAACGCTGTCTCAATGTGGCTCACCAACGGCCATCCAGCCGAATTATCTCGTCTTCCTGGCGAGATTCCCGTGCGCCTGGGGAATCAATTATCTAAATAATACCACTTTTGTCCCGAGCTTTGCGGAAATACTGCTTTGAATTGTTCATGGGAGAACTTAAATCGTAGATATTATGTACTATCGTTCCCGGCGCGATCGCGAATGCCGGTCCGATGATGCCCGGTAGCCGCCATCCAGGGGGAATGCGCTGGCTATATCTCGCCGGATGCGGGCGCGCAGCTCGTCGATAGGATGCAGCACGCCCGCTTCATCCTGGAAATGCCAGTAAGTCCATCCGTTGCAGGACGGAAGCCCGTTGAGCCGGGCGGCCAACGAATGGATGGACCCTTCCAGGCCTTCCGCCCGCAGCCGGCCGTCGGCGGTTACCCTCGCCGAAAGCTCCCGATGGGCAGAGAAGAGCTGCGCCCCCGGGGCCAGCAGCCCGTGCTCCAGCAGCGCCCCGAAGGGAATGCGCGGCTCCCTCGCCGGCTGGGAGGGGCCGCACAGGGCTTCGTCATCGAATGACGGAACGGGCGTGGCCGCGATGCGGGCGCGCGCCAGCTCGACATAGGCCGGGTCTCGCTCGATACCGATCCAGTGGCGGCCCAGCCTCCTGGCGACCACGCCGGTGGTCCCGGTGCCGAAGAAGGGGTCCAGCACCACATCGCCCGGAGCCGAAGAGGCGAGTATAACCCGGTACAGCAGCGCCTCCGGCTTCTGAGTGGCGTGCGCCTTCTCACCGTTGGCCCTGGCCCGCTCACCGCCGGTGCACAGGGGGATCAGCCAATCGCTTCGCATCTGCAACTGGTCGTTCAGGTTCTTCATCGCCCAGTGGTTGAAGGTGTATCTGGCCTGTCGCTCCGACTTCTTGGCCCAGATGAGAGTTTCGTGAGCGTTGGTGAAGCGCACCCCCCGGAAGTTGGGCATCGGGTTGGTCTTCAGCCAGATGACATCGTTGAGAATCCAGTAGCCCAGGTCCATCAGTATCCTGCCCACCCGGAAGATGTTGTGGTAGGTGCCGATCACCCAGATGGTGCCCGTGTCCTTGAGGACGCGCCGGCAGTCGCCCAGCCACGCCTTCGTGAACCGATCGTAGGCCCCGAAGTCGCCGAAGCGGTCCCACTGGTCGTCGACGCCGTCCACCCTGGTCATATTGGGACGCCACAGCTCGTTCTTGAGCTGCAGGTTATACGGCGGGTCGGCGAAGACGAGGTCCGCGCATTTCTCGGGCAGAGAGGCCATGACCTCCACGCAATCGCCGCAGAGTACCGTATCTAGCTGCATCGGTGCCGCACCATCGTGTCTGCTGCGCCTCGTCTACGTCCGTATTCTCCCGTGCGCAATTATAGCGCAGCCGGGTCCGGGGTGCTATCGACATTGACAGCAGGCGTGTTTAGACGCAAAATGCGGATAGGTAGTCTGCCACCGCGCCGCACACCAATCGCGCCGCGCCTGTCGCGGATTTCAAGGAGGGCATCAGCGGCCATTGAAGCTCGCGAAAAGGGTATCCTTCGTACACCGGCGCCGTGGGTTGAGCGTCTGCGGTCTGAGCGGTCCTGGGGCGCCAGGTAGGGGCTAATGGCAACGCGCTACTGGCCCCTGTTCGTCCTCAGCGTGGTGGGCTTCACTACCTCCTTCGGCGCTCATATCGTGGCGGTGAACCTGCCGGTGTACGCACGGGAGGTCGGCGTCGGCGTAGCCGTCATCGGCATTCTCATCGCCGTCTACGATCTGGCGGAGGTGGTGGCCAAGCCCGTCTTCGGCTACGCGGCAGACCGGCGCGGCAAGAAGGTCACCATGCTCCTGGGCCTTGGGGTGTTCTCGCTGGCTTCCATGCTCTTCCTGCTGGTCGATCCTCGCCTGCTGCTGGCCGTCCGCTTCTTGCAGGGGCTGGGCGCGGCCGCTTTCTCGGTCATCTCCCTGTCGTTGATAGCCGAGCACTATACCGAGAAGCGCGGCCAGGCCTACGGCATCTACAACGCCTGCAAGGGCGCCGGATACGTCCTCAGCCCGATGATCGGCGGGGCCATCGTCTTCGCCAGTGATTTTCGGATGCTGTTCGTGGCCTGCGCCGGGGTCGGGCTGGTCTCCCTGCTCCTGTCCCTGACGCTGCAGGAGCGGCAACGCAGCGCCGGCCTGGACGATGACGGCGACGATCTTGACCTGAAAGCGATGGCCGCCGCCTTCGCCGACCGCGCCCTGCTGCCCTGGTATCTGGTCATCATCACCAACATGTTCCTGGTGGGCATCCTGTTCGGGTTCCTGCCGGTGTACGCGACCAGCCTGGGCTACGATCCCCTACGGGTCGGTGCGCTGGTGAGTGTGGCTACCCTCAGCAACCTGCTGGTGCAGCCCCTGGCCGGCCACCTGGCCGACCGGCTGCCGGCAGCCAACGTCGTCACGGCAGGGGTAATGCTATCGGCGGTAACCGTGGCTATCCTCCCCCTTACGGATGGCTGGCTGCTGATCGGGGTGGTTGCGCTGGCGGGGATGGGCGCGGGCACGGTGTGGACCAATACGGACACCCTGGTGAGCCGGCTGGCCCGGGAGAAGGCGCTGGCGGCCAGCATCGGCACGGCCGGCTCCTTCAAGGAGATCGGCGATATGCTGGGGCCGTTGTTCGTGGGCGGGCTGGCCCAGGTGCTGGGCTTGCCTCCGGCCTTTGCCATCTGCGGCGTCCTGGCGCTGGGGTCGCTGGCCACCGTGCGACTGGCGCGCCCGGCGGCGGTGAGGGGGATGGGCTGACAGGCTGGCCGATCGATGGGCGGTGGCGACAACCGGAGGGCAGCTATTCGCTGACAGGGCGCTCGTAGTTGTCGAGGGAGATGCTTCGTGACGACGGTATACGAAGGCCGAGTATTCTCCGGCGTTGGCAGAGGGAGCACCCGTGTCCGTCAGAATATGGAGCTATACAGTCAGAGTTGTGGGATCGACTTCGTGCCCGGCACCCTCAACGTCGCTTTAACCGAGGAGTTCCGGATTCCTCCTGGATCGATATATCTCACCTCTGATAAGATAAGGCCTGCTGAGAAGGACCGCGGCGTAACCCTTGTTCCTGCCAGGCTTGGCGGCGAGAGAGTGGTCATCATCATCCCGGACAGGTCCCCGTATGGGAGAAGTGTCGTAGAAGTGATGGCCTCCTTCAATATCCGAGAAAAGCTTGGCTTGAAGGATGGCGATATGGTCAGGATAGCGGTGTGAAAGGAAGAATAGATATGCAGACGTGCCCGATGGAGGTAAAGCCCATCGGCTGGGTGCGCAGCCCGGTCGCGGGCGACAAGTACGGCGGCTGGGAAGACGTGGTCGCCCGTATCGAGGTGCTGCCGGAACTGGAGGAAGCGCTGTCCGGCATCGAGGAGTTCTCGCACATCGTCGTGTTGTTCTGGCTGGAAAGGGCGGAGAAGCCTTCTCGAAGCCGTATACATCCCGAGGATAGGGGCGATCTGCCGCTGGTGGGCTATCTGGCCACACGCACGCCGAACCGTCCCAACCCGATTGCTGTGACGGTGGTGCGGCTTCTGCGGCGGGAAGGCAATGTGCTGGAAGTGCAGGGGCTGGACGCCTTCGACGGCAGTGCCGTCATCGACATAAAGCCGTATGTAGAGGTGGTAGGGCCGGGAGAGGAATGCCGGACGCCGTCGTGGCTGGCGAAGCTTCGCGGTCGGAGGCAGAAGGACAAATAAAAGAAAGGGAGAGGTATTGTGCCTCCCCCCCTTGAATTAGCTTTGGTGTTACGGCCTAGTAGCGGCGATTGCTGCTGCTGCTTCGGCTTGGCATCCTGCGGTAGCAGTCGCTGCAGTAGACCGGCCGATCGCCGCGCGGCTGGAACGGTACTTCCGTTGCCTTGCCGCACTGGGCGCACACGGCTGGGTACATCTCACGCGAGGACTGGCCGTAGCCGCCGCCACCGCCGCCGAAGCTGCGGGTGCTGCGACGAGACTGCCGGCAGTTCGGGCATCGCTTGGGTTCGTTGGTGTAGCCCTTCTGCGCGTAGTACGCCTGGTCTTCGCCGCTGAACGTAAACGGCTGTCCACAGTCCGCACACGTAAGCGTCTTGTCCTGGTAGCTCATTGGTGACCCCCTTTTTGGGAAAAATCTTTTGGCGGGCAGTTAGGTCACCAGAGCCCAGGCGGCCAATTAGGAGGGCCATCCAGGAGGGGAACTAATCTTTCACCACCGTAGCCTAGTATAACATAAAACAAGCGCAATTGAAAGTCGACATAAGGAGAGTGTTGAATAGAATGAGAACGACGAAGGCCATCCCTATTTTGGCCTCGAATCAAGCCCTATGCGCCCCACAGGTCGGGCATGACTTGGGCCGAGTGGGGACAGTCCGCGATTCATTGGTTCCCATTCAACACTCTCCATAAGTCACAAATCCAGCGTTGTTCAGTTGCGCTAGGCCTGAGCGCGGGCTACTCGTAGCAGGTTGGTGGCGCCGGCGGTGCTGATCGGCAGTCCGGCGGTGATCACCACCAGCTCACCGGGGGAGGCCAGTCCCACCTGCACCCCTATCCGCGATCCTATGTCGAACATATCCTCGACGTTCCGCGGGCCGATCGCGAACGAAGAGACGCCCCAGCTCAGGGCCAGGCGACGCTGCACCGCCGGGCTCGGCGTGAGGGCCAGGATGGGGGCGCGCGGGCGATACTTCGCCACCCGCCGGGCCGTGCTGCCGGACGTGGTGAACGCAATGATGGCGGCGGCACCCAACTGCTGGGCGGTATGGCAGGCGGCGTAGGCGATGGCGTCGTCGGTCTCCGGGACGAGGTTCGCGCCACGCTCAGCCAGCATGCGCTCGTAGGGCAGCGCGCTCTCTGTCTCCAGGGCAATCTGCGCCATCATATTCACCGTGTCTACCGGGTACTCGCCGATGGCCGTCTCGCCGGACAGCATCACCGCATCCGTCCCGTCGAATATGGCATTGGCGACGTCGTTGACCTCGGCCCTTGTCGGCGAGGGCGCGTGGATCATCGACTCCAGCATCTGCGTGGCGACGATGACGGGCTTGCCCACCTGGTTGCACTTGCGGACCAGGTTCTTCTGCGCAACGGGCACCTTCTGGATGGGGATTTCCACGCCGAGGTCCCCTCTGGCGACCATAATGCCATCCACTGCCGCGATGATGCTGTCGATGTTGTCCAGGGCTTCGTGCTTCTCGATCTTGGCGATGAGGGGAATGCTCGCCTCGCGCTGGGCCAGGAAGAGGCGCACCTGCTTCACATCGGCGGCGCTGCGCACGAACGAGAGCGCCACGAAGTCGACCCCGTGCTCGATGCCGAACTCGAGGAACCGCCAGTCCTGATCGGTGAATGAAGGGGTGCTCAGAGTCACCCCCGGCACGTTGATGCCCTTCTCGGCCCTGAGGACGCCCCCGTGGATCACCAGGCACTCGACGTCGTTGCCCGATACGGAGACCACATGGAGGCGCAGCGCACCGTCGTCCAGGAAGATGACGTGGCCGGGCCTGACGTCGTGCGGCAGGCTGGGGAGCGTCACGGACACACGATGCTCATCGCCGGCGATGTCGTCGGTGGTCAGGGTGAAGGATGCGCCATCTTTGAGCGTGACGTAGGGTGCGGCCAACCTACCGGTGCGGATCTTCGGGCCGGGGAGGTCCTGGAGGACGGCGACGGGCTTGCCGAGGCGCTCGGAGATGCTGCGGATGGCGGCGATGCTGGCGGCGTGCTCCTCTACTGTGCCGTGCGAGAAATTGAGGCGGGCCACGTCCATCCCTGCTTCGATCAGCTTCTCGATGCCGGAGGGAGACTGGGTGGCCGGTCCCAGGGTACAGACCATTTTGGTGCGACGCTCGCGCCGCGGGACGTTATCTGTGCCGATCATTTGCCTCTCCCTCTAGTAACTAAAGCCATTATACATAACACCTATGCCCGCATCATAGTTCGTGGTCACCGCGGCGCCGACGATCTTGACCCCGTTCGTGCTTTCCAGAGTGGCCGAGCCCAGAAAGCCCTCGGGGATGTTGCCAACAGCGCCGGAGGGGTCGATCACGCCGGACTTGGCCAGCCGGAACGTGACAGTCCCGGCCGGCGGTATGGCCACCTCGCCGCTGTTGGGTCCTGTGTCGTCTATCGCCCGCCATGGGCCGCCGCCGGCGGCGGAGGCGGTGGATGCCCTGTAGGTCACCACCACTTTGGCCTCCTGGGTCGTGCTGGTGTTCTGGACCTGGAGCGTCGATGCCCACCGGCCGGACCCGTTATCGAAGTTGTTGTAAAGGAGTGGCAGGGCCAGCCGGGAGGAAGCCTGGCCGGCACCGAACATATTATAGGCTCCTGCCAGGCCGCCGTCGTAGCTGGCCGCGGACACGATGCCGGTGATAGCCGCGCCGTTCAGCGACTCGACGACAGCCGATCCCTGGAACCCATCGGGTAGATCGACTACTTCGCCTGAAGGCGCGACGACCTGCAGGGCGGACTGAGGGTCGATGCTCAGGACGGCGTTTGCCGGTATGCTGTACTCGAGGGGGCCCGATGTGCCATCGCCGACGGCCTGCCACGGGCGGGCGCTGTCATTGGCCGCCTTCCCGGCCGGCCGGTAGGCGATCCTGACGCGGGCAGTGAAGCTGCTGCTGTTCTTGACCTGAAGCGTCGATCTCCACGTGCCCTGCCCGTCGCTGGCGTTTTTGTATACCAGCGGTGCAAGCAGGGTCATGGCCGCGGAGGTTGCGTCCGTCCCGGTGCCGAAGGCCAGCATCTTGAAGGCGTCATCCCGGCAATGGGCAGCCAGAGCTATCAGGGGCTGGTCGGCGTTGATAGAAGTGCCTCCCGTAAATGCGTCGCCCAGCGCCGCAAACTCGGCTGCCGTCAGATCGAACGTGCGCGTCGCCGACGGCGGAATGGTGTCGGGGGAAAGGTAGGTCAGGAGGGCTGCATCGCTGGCGGGGCCGTAGAAGCGTACGAGGGGCCGAGTCGCCGAAGTGCCCGCGTTATGGATGGTGAGCTTCGTGTACCAGGCGTTGTCGGTGCCTCCCCAGCGGTACACCAGCGGCAGCTCGAGACGGTAGGCGGGAGAGCTGTTGGTGAAGGCATCGCCCATATGGTTTTCCTGATTCACCACCAGGTTCACGTAGGCGACGGGCTGCTCTGCATCGATGACGGCGGCGTAGTTCCCATCGGGCAGGTTGGCGACCGACGGGAGCCAGATGGTCTCGCTGCCGTAGGCAGGGAGCGGGAGGGAGACGGTGGCCGCATCCAGCCGCATGCCGGCGTCATCGTAGAACTCCACAGCAATCGACTGCGGGGCGGGATACAGGTTTTGAATGGCAATGCCCGAGTCCCATTTCCCGGCAAGGGGCCCGACGCCGGCAGTGGTGTGGCCAAGACGGGCCCGCTCGACGCGCGAGGCGCTGGCGCCCCGGCTGGCCTCGCCGCCGATCGCCGGAAGGAGCAGCCCCAGGGTGATCGCCAGGCACAGCAGCACCCAGGTCCCGGGCCTCAATGTGGGCAAGTGGTCTCCTTTGGTTGAACCCCTGACAGGGGAACTGCTGCGCGGGCGCCGGCGTTCCCGGGTCGCGCTATTGCAGGCAGTTTAGGGCGACATGCAGTTGTCCGTCAAGCCGCAGCTTCGGGCTAGTCCCACCAACGATCGGGGGCTGCTCCAGGCGCAGCGTTGTAGGGGCGCACCCGCGTGTGCGCCCTGGCGCCAATCGAACCAGGCGGGCGCCAGGACGTGGCCCCGTTTCGCCCATAGGCCGACACGCTGGTCGGCCCTACAACTGCAACAACCCCGGTTGTTGGTAGAGCCCCCTTCGGGCTATTGCCCTGCCAGGAGAGTCAATCGGCGAGGGGTGATAACTGCTATACTGGTGGCAAGCCGCGTTAGGGCTATGGAGGGACCCGATGCGAAAAGCAGTAATCATCTGTCTGGATGGATGCGATCCTGCTTACCTGACTCATTCGATGACCCCGGCCCTGGACTATATCGCGAGCAGCGGATACGCAGGCGGGGGGCAGGGGGTGGTCCCATCGGTGACCAACGTGAACCATGTCTCTATTCTCACCGGGACATTCCCGGAGGAGCACGGCATCGCCAGCAACTACTGGTACGATCCCGCCACCGGCCAGGGCGAGTACGTGGAGGATGGCCGCTACTTGAAGGGCGCCACTGTGTTCGCCGGGCTGAAGGAGCGGGGCTGCCGGACGGCGCTGATCGTCACCAAGCAGAAGCTGCTGCGACTCCTCGACTGCGGCGCCGACGTCGCTATAGCCGTCGAGGCGCCGCCGACCGAGGTGATTGCCGCCGTGGGGCCCCCGCAGCCGATCTACTCTGCCGAGATCGACTACTGGACGCTCGACGCGCTGGCCTGGACATTGCGAGAGCAGGGGCCCGATTTCGCCTACGTGACGACGACCGACTACACGTTCCATATGCACGGGCCCACGGATGAAGAGGCGCAGCGCCATATGGGCCGGCTGGACGAGCGGATCGGGCGCTTGCTGACAGATTTTCCTGACTACGCTCTCTATATCACCGCCGACCACGGGATGGCCGACAAGACGCACGCCATCGATCCGGCGCGCCTGCTGGCCCGCGATGGCATCCATGCGGTGTTCGTCCCACCCATCAAAGACCGCTACCGGGTGCACCACGGCGATATGGGCGGCGTCGGCTACCTGTACGTGGATGAAGCGCAGCGGGCCGAGGCGACGGCGGCGCTGCTGGCTGCGCCGGGGGTGGAGCGTGTCCTGACCCGGCAGCAAGCGGTGGCGGAGTTCAGGCTGCCCGGCGAGCGGATCGGCGATCTTGTATTGCTGGCCGACCCGCACACCGTCTTCGGCGAGCTGGAGGCTCCCCTCCAGGAGGTGCGGCTGCGAAGCCACGGTTCGCACTACGAGCGAGCTGTTCCCATTCTCGCTCACCAGAGCTCCCTGAGGGGAAGCGAGTTAGCATGGAACATGGACGTGCTGAAGGCCGCGCTGCGCGACCTCGAGGTATCCTGGCCGCAGCAGCAGCGTCGCGCATAGCGTGGGCGCGGGCGCAATGCTAGAATGGTGTTGCCGCATGGACGGGGAGACGGCCCTGAAGCCGGCGGGCTCTGCCCGGCGGCTTCCTGGAATGAGTGCCAACCTGCCGATTCACGGCTCTACCGCGACGTCTGGGCGCCGGGCGAAAAGGAGCAAGAAATGGGGACTGTTGCGTTGATGGGAGGGGACGAGTTTCTCCCGCGCTGCGTGCCTATGGACCGGCGGCTACTCGAGCGGATCGCCCATCGTCCGCCGCGCGTGGCCATCATTCCCACGGCAGCCTTCTACGAGAACCCTCGTATGGCTGCCGACAACGGCGTAACGTACTTCGAAGGCCTGTGCGCTGAGGCGGCGGCGGCTATGATAATCGATCGGGCGGCTGCCGACGACCCGCGCCAGGCGGCCAGGTTCTCCACACTTACCCTCGACATGGTCTACTTGACCGGAGGGAGTCCTCTGTACCTGTTCAATTGCCTGCGTGACAGCGCTGTCTGGTCGGCTATCAGGCAATTCTACTACCAGGGCGGGATGCTCGTCGGCTCGAGCGCCGGTGCGATGGTGCTCGGCGAGATCATGAACACTACTACGGCATGGTGGGTGGACGCCCTCGGTCTCCTGGAGGGCGTGGCCGTCCTGCCCCATCACGAGCCTTTGAGGGACGTTCACTCCGTTCAGGACTTGCGCGACGCCGTCCCTTCGCATATTGTAGTGCTGGGCATCCAGGCGGCCACTGCCTGCGTGAACTACGGAGACAAGGTCTGGCGTGTAGTTGGCGCCGGCAGCGGGAGCGTGTACGCCGACGGCAGCACCGGACATTACAGGCTGGGGGAGAGCTTCGAGCTGCCGTAGGTCGGCAGCCTTGAAAGAGGGTGGCCGCTCGCACCATAAGCTTAGCGAGGGCGGAGAGCGAATGCATTGACGAACGGGCAATCGACGCAGACAGACACAGGTGGCGGTTCCAACCGGTTGGGGAAGGTGCTCCTGATGGGATCGGGCGAGATCTCGGCCAGCGGGCGCCGAATGCACCTGCAAATGTTCAACGGGCTGGGGTCGCCGGTCAACGTGGCCATCCTGGAGACGCCAGCGGGCTTCGAGCTCAACTCCAGGATGGTGGCCGAGCGGGTTGGCCAGTTCATCGCCAGCAGGCTGTCCAATTTCTGTCCGGCTGTCTCGGTTGTGCCGGCCCGCCGCCGGGATGGCGACTTCAGCACCGACGACCCGGATATCCTCGCTCCATTGCTGGAGGCGAACTACATTTTCCTGGGTCCGGGCAGCCCCACCTACCTGGTGCGCCACTTGCGCGACAGCCTGGCCTGGAAGCACCTGCTGGGCCGGCACGGCAACGGCGCGACCCTGTGCCTGGCCAGCGCCGCGGCCATCGCTTTCGGCTCGAAGGCGATGCCCGTCTACGAGATCTTCAAGGCGGGCTGCGATCCCTTCTGGGCCGATGGGCTCGATTTCTTTGGCCTGTTCGGTCTGAGGCTGGCCATCGTGAGCCATTGGGATAACCACGAAGGGGGCGCCAACCTGGATACCAGCCACTGCTTCATCGGCAGGGTGCGGATGGAGGAGCTGCGCCGGATGCTTGATCCGGAGACCAGGGTCCTCGGCATCGACGAGCACACCGGCCTCGTGCTCGATTTCCAGGCCCTGCGATGCCAGGTGATGGGCAGCGGCGGTGTGTCCATCCTCGGGCCGTGCTCGATGGAATCATACGAGACCGGCGCGGTGTTTCCGATAGAGAGACTCGGCTGCTATCGCCTCCCGCCGGAGGTCCCACTCTGCGGCTTGCCGGTCGGCGCGAGGGTCGAGCAAGAGGAGACCCGGCCGTCATCTCGCGTGCTGGAGCTCATTCAGAGGCGGGAGGAGGCGCGGCGCGAGCAGCACTTCACCGAGGCCGATGCGCTGCGCCGGCAGGTGGCCAGCTTGGGGTTCGAGATTCGGGATACCAGAGATGGCCCCCAGTGGCGGTACATCGGCGGACAATCTGAGGGATAGACTTGCTGCCACGGGGGGAATGTGATCTTAGACATCTATGAGCCTGATCCAGCATGGTTCACCCGCAACCCGTGCGGGACCCACGGCATAGGCCACGTGGCCCGGGTGCTGGTCTGGGCCGATCTGCTGTGCCAGGATATGGCCAAGCGGGGCAACTCTTTCGATCCCGAGGTGGTCCGCTGGGCCGCCGTACTCCACGACCTCGGCCGCCAGAACGATGGGCCGGACCCGGAGCACGGCGCGCGCTCCGCGGAGTGGATCGCTGCGAATCACCGGCTGCTCCCGGTTGTCCTCACGGAAGGGCAGCTCCAGGCCATCCAGTATTGCTGCACGTGGCACGTGCCCCGCGACGCCTGCGCGCCGGTGATGACCACAGAGCTGGCGTACCTCAAGGATGCCGATGGACTGGACCGCGTACGCATTCACGACCTCGACCCTGACTTGCTGCGGACCGATTATGCCCGCTCGCTCGAGCAGAGCTCCTGGGAGCTATTCAATGCGACGGGCAGGGAGATACCGGTAGACCCCTGGGGCGTGGTCCGGGGGGCCGCGCTGGAGATGGGCTTGTGGCGGTGATGCTCGGAAGAGGCCCGGCCGATAGGCTGCTGGTGCGAGCAGGGCGCCGCAGCCCAGCGTTTTCCGGGGTCTGGTGGCACACAGTGCCGGCACATTGATGTCAAATGCCTGTTTGACATCCCTTCCTGCTGCACTATATAATTCGCTTGCGGGGCGTAGCGCAGCTTGGTAGCGCACCTGTATGGGGTGCAGGTGGTCGGAGGTTCGAATCCTCTCGCCCCGACCATCCGCGAGATCGCGAGCGAAAAGGGCACGCTCAAAGCACGAGCGAGCTCAAGGAGGTAGCGCAAGGGATACACGATGACACCCGTGTCTGGCCAGCTTTCTTCTGATCTAGCGGGAGTTGATTGGTTGACTCGCGAAGTGCTTGGTAGAACGCAACATAAGCTTAAGGGGGCATGCCAATGGCAAATGTGACTTTCGAGCATGTGTACAAGCGTTTCCGAGAAGTAGTTGCCGTCAATGATCTGAACCTGGAGGTCCAGGACAAAGAATTCCTGGTCCTGGTGGGGCCCTCGGGATGCGGAAAATCTACGTCCTTGCGTATGGTGGCGGGTCTCGAGGAGATCACCTCGGGAAACATTTACATTGGGGACCGTCTGGTCAACGATGTGCCTCCCAAAGACCGAGACATCGCCATGGTCTTTCAGAGCTATGCCCTGTATCCTCATATGAGTGTGTTCGATAACCTGGCCTTTGGCCTGCGCCTTCGGCATACCCCGAAGGCCGAGATCGACCGGCGCGTCAAAGAGGCGGCGGAAATCCTCGGCATCACAGAGCTGCTCCAGCGCAAGCCTCGCCAGCTCTCCGGTGGCCAGCGACAGCGGGTCGCGTTGGGCCGGGCTATCGTCCGGGAGCCCAAAGTGTTCCTGATGGACGAGCCCCTCTCGAACCTCGATGCGAAGCTGCGTGTGGCGACGAGGGCCGAGCTCATCAAGTTGCACCGGCGCCTCCAGACGACAGTTATCTACGTGACCCACGATCAGATGGAAGCGATGACGATGGGCAGTCGCATCGCCGTGCTGAAGGATGGGCTGCTCCAGCAGCTCGATACGCCCCAGCGCCTGTATGATCATCCGGCGAACGTGTTTGTGGCCGGCTTCATCGGCAGCCCGGCGATGAACTTCTTCGACGGGCATCTGGCGACGTCCAACGGCGATGTGTTTATTGAGGGGGATAGCTTCCGCCTGAAGGTCCCTAAAGAAAAGGCGGAGAAGCTGCGAGGGGCCCAGAACGGCGAAATCGTGCTGGGCATCCGTCCCGAAGACATCGTCGACCGTGCGTTCGTGCCCAATGCTTCCCCTGAGGAATGCCTGACCGTCGGGGTCGACGTGGTGGAGCCGATGGGCAGCGAGCTCTTTGTCTACCTCACGCTGGGCAGCTACAACTTCGTGGCCCGGATGGACCCGCGATCACAGGTGCGGGCCGGCCAGAAGATGGACGTCGTATTCACAATGGGGCAGATGCACGCCTTCGACCGGCGGACCGAGCAGGCGCTGACCTAGCAGGCCTGGCTGACCTGTCATTGGCGGGGCCGTATTCGCCCGACGTACGCGAATACGGCCCCTTTTGATTCGTACTTGCAGGCGAAGGCCCGGAACTCCATCTCGCTCCCCCTTCATCCGCTCAAAGAATAAGATATCACCGAAAAGTGTCCTCAACCCGTTGACAACGCCTTTCTGTCAATTTATGATGTCATAAGCTCATACATACACAATCTAATAACTTGTGAGGGGCCGGTGAAGACCATAGCTATAGCGAATCAGAAAGGTGGCTCCGGCAAGACAACTACAACCCGTTCTCTGGGGTCGGCCCTCGCCGAAAGGGGCCGATTTGTGCTGATGGTGGACATGGACCCTCAGGCCAGCCTGTCCGAGGGATGCGGCGTCCCTCTCTACGAGCTGGAAAAGACCACGTACCACGTTCTGCTTGGCTCTGCTACTCTGCGGGATGTTGTCCGCAATGTCGAGCCGCACCTCGACCTGGCGCCGGCGAACATACATCTGGCGGCGGCGGAGCTTCAGCTCGTGAACGCCAACAGGCGCGAGGACAAGCTCCGCCGGGCGCTGCAACCGATAAGGGACTTCTACGACTACACCTTGATCGATTGCCCGCCTTCGTTCGGGCTGCTGACGGTGAACGCTCTGTCGGCTGCCGACAGTGTGTTAATACCGATGACCTGCGACTATTACACGATGCTGGGGGTGCGTCTGCTGCTGGACACGGTGCGAGACATCCAGGAGGAAGTGAACCCGGACCTCAGGGTAGAGGGCATCCTGCCGACCCGATATGACGGTCGCACGCTGCACGCCCGTGAGATCCTGGAACGGACACGGGAGAGCGGCGCCGTGAAGGTATTCGATACCCTGGTGCGGGAAAGCGTACGCTTCAAGGAGAGTCCAATTAGAGGGGAGTCGATCCTGAAGTACGCGAGTTCCAGCGAAGGGGCGCGAGCATACAGAGCACTAGCAGAGGAGATAGACGATGCCTAAGCGTGCTGCAGTACCGGAAGGGAAGGCCCTGTTCTTTCGGACGCCGGACGGCCTGGGGGAGACGCCGGCGAAGGCGGCTAGCTCCGAGAAAGAGCCTACCCGGCAGTCCGCGGTCTTCCTGGAGGAGCGACACCTCGACTGGCTCGACGACCGGTGCCGTGAAGCGCGGCGGAACGGGGGCCGGGCGATTCGGAAGGCGGCCATAATCCGCGCTTTGCTGGATGTGGCGATGCAGGCGCCCATCGACCTGACAGGGCTCCGGCGGGTCGAGGAGCTTGAGGAGCGCATCAAGCGCGGGCTGCAGGCAGTATAAGCGTATAACCGCACGCATATACGCTTGTGTGATCTCGCAACCGGACGGAAAACGACTTCAGGAACATTATGCTTGCTCGGCGCGGCCTGGGAAGGCTACGCCGAGTGTTGCGCTCGGCGGCGCAGCAATCATAGTCAATTGATCTGGTCGCCCTCCTCCTCGCCGGTGGCGGCAGCTACCGGACACTACGCCAACTACTCCCTCCGCGTATGGCCACCGACCAGCAGGCCAGTCTGACGCGCACCGTGTGCCATCCAGGCACCGTGGGGCAGGGGAGGCGCATCAGTTGGGAGGAGATGCGATGCCGAGGGACACGTGGCACTGCCATGATATACGTCTGTACGTCCATACATGTGAAAGGCTTCGACCGTGCGATAGCAGGTGAGAGCGGTATGGAGAGAGCAATATTACGCATCGGGGATGCAATAAGGGGAGAATAGGCAACCATAACGCGCGACATAAGAAGAATTCAACGTAAGAGACGTATATAGCAGGACAATGACCGGACGTTTAGCGACATAAGGGATACCATGAAGGCGGAAGGGCTGAGGAGCGGTCCGCCGCTATGGCGAAGTGGTGGCGTTGACACGAAATACGGGCTCGCGTGGGCTTGTGTGATGAGGTACTGTAGACGTGAATGCGAGGGGGCGGCGAAACTGCAATAAGGGAAAGGTGTGAGGATAGTGGGATAGAGAGGTAGGGTGTTGTCATGTTATACGGGAATGGTGGTGAGGGTGGGTGGGTG
>JAMCWG010000182.1 GCA_023475235.1 Chloroflexota bacterium | reverse complement strand
TCTCCCTCTACCTTTCCCGCCGCATCCGGCCAGAACGCCGGCGAGAGCGATCACTCTCTTTTTCCTGTGTGATTCCGGCAACAATCCGCCGTATTCTGCTATAATTAGGGGCTTACGGGCGGGGTCCGGACGCATCGAGATGCTGCAATAAGACGATAGGGAGGAGCAGTAGTGCCAGGCGGTTATAACGGCAAGATCCTGCGGGTCAATCTCACCACGGGTACTCAGTCGGTGGAGGAGCCGAGCGACGTTTTCTATCGGACCTACTTCGGGGGTCGGGGCTTCAACGCCTACTTTCTGATGACGGAGCTGAAGCCCGGCATCGACCCCCTGGGCCCCGAGAACAAGCTGGTCTTCTCGCTGGGGCCGGTCACCGGGCACCCGCTGTCGGGCAGCGGCCGCAACAGTGTCGGGGCCAAGTCCCCGCTGACGGGAGGCTACGGTGAGGGGGATGTCGGAGGCTTTTTCGGCGCAGAGCTGAAGCACGCGGGCTTCGATGCCATCATCGTCGAGGGTAGGTCGCCCAAGCCGGTCTATCTGTGGGTCCACGATGGCCAGTGCGAGATTCGCGATGCCGGCAGGATATGGGGGAAGGACACGCTGCCGGCGCAGGAGGCGATCCAGGCCGAGCTCGGCGATAAGCGGGTGCGAGTGTGCCAGATCGGGCCGGCGGGCGAGAATATGGTGCGGTACGCGTGTGTGCTGAACGATGTCAGCCACGCGGCCGGCCGGACCGGCATGGGCGCCGTGATGGGATCGAAGAACCTGAAGGCGGTGGCCGCCCGCGGCCGCAAGACGCCGGCCATTCCCGATCCGGCCACGATCAAGCAGATGGCCAAGTGGTACGCCGATAATTTCATGGACCTGTCCCGCGGCATGTGGGAGCACGGCACCGACGGCGGACTTATCACACTGAGCATGACCGGCGGCCTGCCGACACGGAACTTCCAGGAAGGGAGCTTCGAAGACGCCGAAAAGCTCACCGGCGCCACGATGACCAACACCATCCTCGTCGACCGCGATAACTGCTACGCCTGTGTGCTGAACTGCAAGCGGGTGGTCAAGACCGGCGAGCCTTACAACGTCAACCCGGCCTACGGTGGACCGGAATACGAGACCTGCGGCGCCCTCGGCTCGTGCTGCGGCGTCGGCGACCTGGAGGCGGTGGCCAAGGGGAGCGAGCGCTGCAACGCCCTGGGCCTGGACACCATCTCCGCTGGCGCGACCATTGCCTTCGCGATGGAGTGCTTCGAGAAGGGCCTCATCACGAAGGAGGACACCGGCGGCATCGACCTGCGCTTCGGCAACGCCGCGGCTATGCTGGAGGTGCTCGACCTGATCGCAAAGCGCGAAGGCATCGGCGATCTGCTGGCCGAGGGTTGCGCCCGGGCAGCCAAAAAGATCGGCAAGGGGGCCGAGCAGTTCGCGATGCAGGTCAAGGGCCAGGAATTACCGATGCACGAGGCGCGCCTGAAGCACGGCCTCGGGGTGGGTTACTCGATCTCGCCGACCGGCGCCGACCACTGCCACAACCTGCACGATGTGGGCTATACCACGGAAGGGTCACCCATGATCGTGGATATGGCGGCCCAGTGGGGCATCCTGGAACCGATGCCCTTCAACGACCTGGGGCCAAAGAAGATGCGACTCTTCACCTACCACGTCAACTGGCAGAGCCTGATGAACTGCCTAGGCCTGTGCCAGTTCCCCGCCTTCCGGTCAGTGCGCACGGCCCAGATCGTGAGTGCCGTCACGGGGTGGAACACCAGCGTCTTCGAGCTGATGAAGGTCGGCGAGAGGATGAACACTCTCTGCCGCGCCTTCAACATCCGCGAGGGGTTCACCGACGCCGATGATACGCTGCCGGAGCGGTTCTTCCACGCGTTCGACGAAGAGAAGCCGACCACCGCGGCCGTCGACCGCGAGGCGTGGCAGAAGGCGAAGCTGATGTATTACCACGCTATGGGCTGGGATGATAACGGCGTGCCCACGCAGGACAAGCTGGACGAGCTCAACCTGGGATGGGTGGCCGAAGAGCTGGCCAAGTCGCCGGCTCCGACCGCTCGCTAGCAGGCGACATACGGACAAGGGGCAGGCTTCTGCCTGCCCCCGTGACTCTGCGACTCTGCCATTGTTCGCTCCTGGCTCCACCCGCAACCATCGGCCAGCCATCCTCCGGCTGGACAGTGGCATTGCCCTACTGGGCAGAACCTCGCCCCCTCGGCCCCTCGCCACGGCCCGCCAAAGGACGAAGTCCCGCCTCCGGCGGGCAGGCCGCCTCTGGCAGACGAGTCGTGCCCGAAGGGTATCTCGCCACAGGCCCGCCAAAGGACGAAGTCCTCGCCACGGCGAGTCGCTCGCCAGAGTCGCCTCGGACACCAACTGGTCACAGAGGCGAGTCTGGCGACCTTCGGAGACCGCCTCCGGCGGGCAGGCCGCCTTTGGCAGACGAGTCGCCTGGGCGACCCGCGCCGGGCCGTGACGGCCCAGCGCTACGGACCTTCGGAGACCGCCTCTGGCAGGGCGTCGCCTCTGGCGACCTTCGGAGACCGCCTCTGGCGAGGGGACAGGAGGTGAGGTCTGAGACTACTACGGCGCTGACCCGATCCTACAACACGGCCATCCCACCATTGTTGATGGAACCAAGAGCAAGTCCGCTGCTATTGCAGGCTCCCCTGCGGCTGGTATAATAGTGGGGTTATCCCGTTGAGCAACTCACTACAGCGATGCTTCGAGGAGGAGGTATCCCGATGCGCATAATAATGAGCGTTTCCGACAAGTCCGGCCTGGTCGAGTTTGCCCAGGGCCTTGCCACCCTCGGCCATACCATATACTCCACCGGCGGCACCCAGGCGGCCCTGGCCGCTGGGGGCGTCCCCGTCCACAGCATAAGCGAGATCACCGGCTTTCCCGAGATCCTCGACGGCAGGGTCAAGACCCTGCATCCCCTGGTGCACGGCGGCCTGCTGGGCCTGCGCCATAACCCGGCCCACGTCGCTCAGATGAAGGAGCACGGCATCGAGCCCATCGATATGGTGGTGGTCAACCTGTACCCGTTCCTGGCCGTTTCCGGCCGGCCGGACGCCAGAGATGAGGACGTCATCGAGAACATCGACATCGGCGGCCCGAGCATGCTGCGCTCCGCCGCCAAGAACCACGAGAGCGTCCTGGTGCTGGTCGACCCGGCGGACTACGGGCCAGTTCTCGAGCAACTGAAGGCAGGGGGCGTCGACCAGACCACTCGTCGGAAGCTGGCCGCCAAGGCATACCAGCATACCGCCTCATATGATACCCACGTGGCCGCCTACCTGCGGGACGAGCCATTCCCGGCCGATCTGACCGTGGCAATGAAGAAAGTGGAGGACCTTCGATACGGCGAGAACCCTCACCAGCAGGCGGCCTTCTACGTTGATTCGCCGCCGCTGCGGGCCCGCCCGAACATCGCGACGGCTAAGCAGCTACACGGCAAGGCCCTGTCGTATAACAACTACCTGGACCTGGACGGCGCCCTGGCCTGCGTGCTGGATTACAAGGATACGGCGGTATCCATCATCAAGCACACCAACCCCTGCGGGCTGGCCACCGCCGGCGATGTCCGTACCGCCTATCTGAAGGCCTACGCCGGCGATCCCGTCTCGGCGTTCGGCGGCATCATCGGGTCGAATCGTGTCATCGACGAGGCCACAGCGCGCGAGATCGCCCGCCACTTCTACGAGGTGGTGGTCGCACCTGGATATACTGACGAGGCGCTGGACATTCTGCGCACCAAGCGGGACCTGCGTATTATGCAGGTAGACTTCCCGCCGGCGGACAGCGTGGAGCACCCCGCCGCTATGGGCGACTTCGACTTCCGCCGGGTCAGCGGCGGCTTCCTGGTGCAAACCCTTGACCGGGTAACAGAAGGTGATGTATCATTAAAAGTTGTTACGGAAAGGGAGCCGACGCCACAGGAATTGGCCGACCTTATGTTCGCCTGGCTGGCGGTGAAGCACGTTCGTTCCAATGCCATCGTTCTCGCCAAGGAGCAGGCCCTGGTGGGGGTGGGAGCCGGCCAGATGAGCCGCGTCGACTCGGTAGAGATCGCGGTGCGCAAGGCCGGCGACCGGGCAGCGGGCAGCGTGCTGGCCTCCGACGCCTTCTTCCCTATGCCAGATGGCATCCAGGCCGCGGCCAAGGGTGGCGCTACCGCCATCATTCAGCCGGGCGGCTCGGTGAAGGACGACGAGACCATCGCCGAAGCGAACAAGCACGGCATCGCTATGGTGTTCACCGGGCGCCGGCATTTCAAGCACTAGGCAGAGGAGGACATATGCCCGTCTACGAGTACGAGTGTGTCACGTGTGGGTGCAAGTTCGATCAGAGGCAGAGCTTCACCGATGAGCCGAAGGCGACGTGCCCCGAATGCGGGAGCGCTGCCCGCCGCTGTTTCGTCCCGGTGGGAATCATCTTCAAAGGCTCTGGCTTCTACACCACCGACACACGCGGACCCGACGCGGGTCTCCCCGAGAAGTCGGTGAAGGAGACCAACGAGAAGTTCCAGGAGACCAAGTCCAAGATAGATTCGTTCGCCGAGAAGGGCGACAAGTCGTACCCCAAAGCATCCGGCCGGTAGACCGGTGCGCGCCGTCGTCCAGCGGGTCACCGAAGCCTCGGTGAGCGTCGACGGGCAGGTGATCGGCGCCATCGGCCCCGGGCTGGTGGTGCTCCTGGGGATAGGCCGGAACGACACCGAAGCCCAGGCCCGGAAGCTGGCGGAGAAGGTCGCCAACCTGCGCATCTTCGCCGACGAGGCTGGCAAGTTCAACCGGTCGGCCCTCGAGGTGGGCGGCGAGGCCTTGGTAGTCTCACAATTCACGTTGTATGGCGACGCCCGTAAGGGGCGTCGCCCTGCTTTCACGGAGGCGGCACCGCCGGAGGTGGCCGCGCCGTTGGTAGACAGCTTTGTGGAGGCGCTCCGGGCCACCGGGCTGCGGGTAGCCACCGGCCGCTTCCAGGCGATGATGCTGGTGAAGATCTACAACGACGGCCCGGTGACCATTCTGA
The DNA here is from genome assembly GCA_023475235.1 of Chloroflexota bacterium. Lineage (GTDB taxonomy): Bacteria > Chloroflexota > UBA6077 > FW602-bin22 > JAMCWG01 > JAMCWG01. The sequence continues at coordinate 16,057 of JAMCWG010000182.1, read as the reverse complement.
TTGAAGTGTAGGCTCCTACTCCTGCTTGGGCGCGGCCTCTTTCCCTACCGCCAGCGCCTCGTTCATCGAGCCCGTCCTGTACCCCTGCAGGTCCATCGTTACGTAAAGGAACCCGAGCTGCTTCAGCCGCGTCACTATGCCGTCGGCGTTGGCCAGCAGCGCCGGCATCTCCTCCGGCGCCACCTCGATCCGGGCGATGGCGTCGTGGTGCCGCACCCGCAGTTGCCGGAAGCCTATCTCGCGCAGGAAGCGCTCCGCCGCGCCGATCTGGCCCAGCTTCTCCCGGCTGATGCGATGGCCGTAGGGGATGCGCGAGGACAGGCACGCCAGGGCCGGCTTGTCCCAGGTGGGTAGCCCCATCTGCTGCGACAGGGCGCGGATATCCGCCTTCCCCATTCCTGCCTCCCGCAGCGGGCTCCGCACGCCCTTCTCCTGGCCGGCCTGCATCCCCGGCCGGAAGTCGCCCAGATCATCGACATTGAAGCCGTCCACCACGTACTGCAGTCCCTCTTTCTCGGCGATGCCCTGCAGCTTGGAGAACAGCTCGCTCTTGCAGAAGTAGCAGCGGGTCGGCGGGTTGCTGGCGAAGGCCTCGTTCTCCAGCTCCTGGGTCTCCAGCACCATATGGCGCGCCCCCATCTGACGGGCCAGCGCCACGGCCTCCTCCAGCTCTTCGGCAGGATAGGTCTCGGAGAGGGCAGTTACCCCCAGGACGCGGTCGCCCAGTACGTCGTGGGCCACCTTCAGCAGGAACGTGCTATCCACGCCCCCCGAGTACGCCACCACACAACTGCCCATCTCACGCACGATTTCCTGCAAACGGGCCAACTTCTGCTCCAGGGTTGTCTCTACCACCATTGCACACCTTCGCGTTCTATCATTCCCGGATCGCATGTCCAGGGGCTCACACTGAGATACTTCCAGCCGCCGTCGGCCAGGATCACCACGATGTTGCCGCGCTCCATTTCCTTAGCGACGCGCAGGGCCGCGTACAGCGCTGCGCCCGAAGAGATGCCCGCGAACAGCCCCTCCCGCTCCGTGAGCAGCCGCGTGCCCAGTATCGCATCGTGCCCGCTCACAAGGAACTTCCGATCGATGACGTCGGGGTCGAGGACGGGCGGCGTGAAGCCTTCCTCCAGGCTGCGCAGTCCCTGGATTTGATCGCCGGCGTTCGGCTCGGCCGCGATCACCTTGATCTGGGGGTTATGCTCCTTCAGTCGGTGCCCCGTGCCGGTTATCGTCCCGCCGGTGCCCAGCCCGGCCACGAACACGTCGATCTCCGGCAGGTCGGCGATGATCTCGGGCGCCGTCGTCTCGTAGTGGGCCTGCGGATTCGCCGGATTCCCGAACTGGAAGGGCACATAGTACTGCGGGTCACGGCCCATCTCATTCGCCACTTCTATAGCCCCGTTGGTCCCGCGGGCCGCGTCGGTGAGCACGATGTCCGCCCCGAACAACTGGAGCAATTGCCGGCGCTCCACGCTCACGTTCTCCGGCATCACGGCTTTCACCTTGTAGCCGCGGCGCCGGCCGATCATCGCCAGGGCGATGCCGGTGTTGCCCGAGGTGCCCTCCAGGATGGTCTTTCCAGGGGTGAGCTCGCCGGTGCTCTCCGCCCGCAAGATCATGTACTTGGCGATCCGGTCCTTTATACTGCCGGCCGGGTTGTTCCCCTCCAGCTTGGCGTAGAGGCGCACCCCCGGCTTGGGGCTGAGGCGCGGCATCTCCACCAGCGGGGTATTGCCGATAGCATCGATGACATCTTTGTATCTCATATCGATCTCGGGAGCCTCGCCGGCTCGCCTGTCACCTGCCCCCTGCCAGCGCAGGAAGGATGGACACCACATCTCCCGGCTGCACCGGCGTGGACAGCGCCTGCATATAGCGCACATCCTCATCGTTCAAGTACACGTTGACGAAACGATGTACCTGCCCGTCGCGGTCCGCGACCTGGGCCTGCAGGCCCGGGTACTGCTGGTCCAGTGCCCCCAGCACCTCGCCAACCGTCCCGCCCTCGGCGTGCACCACCTTAGCGCCCCTCGTAAGCTTGAGCATCGTGCTCGCGACACGCACTTCTACCATAGTCTACTTCTCCACCGCCAGTTCCTCTTCCCGGATGTTGTTGTCTTCGATATGGAAGGCCCGCATCACGGGCTTCTGCCTGTCCTTCAGCGAGACTATTACATATACGGCATCGGGATAGCCGGCCAGCTTTATGTCCGTCTGGGACGGACGGGCCGGCGATTCTGGGTGGGAGTGATAGATACCTACCATGTCCCAGCCGTGGCTCTCGATTTCGCGCATAATCCGTAGCTGCTCGCGCGAGTCCATCAGGTACTGCTGCCTGGGGTTCTTCGCCACATTGGTGGCACGGTAGAGCTTCTCCACCCTGCCATTGCTGCCCGCCAGAATCCCCACAACCTCCTCGGGCGCTCCTTGCTGTGCGTGGGCGATAATCTCGTTCACCATCGTTTCCCGAAGTCTCAACTGCGTCCTCACCAGTCTTTGTGTTATTACTTTACGCTTAGCAGCAGGCTCAAGTATCGCTCGCCGGTATCGGGCAGTATGACTATCACGGACTTGCCGCGCCCGAACCGCTGCGCCACCTGGAGGGCAGCGTGGGCTGCAGCGCCGGACGATGGACCCACCAGCAGTCCCTCACGACGCGCCAGGGAGCGCATCATCGCGAACGCGTCCTCATCGCTCACCGCCAACACCTCGTGGATCAACTCCCGGCGGAGCACCTTCGGCACGAAGCCGGCCCCGATACCCTGAATGCGGTGCCAGCCCGGTTGCTTTCCGGAAAGCACTGCCGATCGGAGCGGCTCTACGCCGACGATCAGCACATCGGGATTGGCCTCTCTCAGCGCCTCGGCCACACCGGTGATGGTGCCGCCGGTGCCGATGCCGGCGACCAGCGCGTCCACCTGCTGTCCCAGGGCGTTCATAGCCTTCAGGACCTCCGCCCCGGTCTCCTCACAGTGGACCCTCGGGTTGGCCGGATTGTCGAACTGCTGCGGCATAAAGTAGCCGTGCTGGCTGGCCAGCTTCCTCGCCGCCGATACCGCCCCCTCCATCGCTTGGAGCGCCGGCGTCAGGACGACCTCCGCCCCGAACAGGCCCAGCAGGCGCTGCCGCTCCGCGCTCATATCCTCCGGCATCGTCAGCACCAGCCGGTAGCCCTTCACGGCTGCCACCATCGCCAGCCCGATGCCGGTGTTCCCGCTGGTAGGCTCCACGATGGTATCCCCCGGATGGAGAAGGCCCCGCCGCTCCGCGTCCTCCACCATCGCCAGGGCCACCCGGTCCTTCACGCTGCCCGCCGGGTTCAAGCTCTCCAGCTTGGCGAACACCGCCGCAGCATCTTCGCTTGCCAGACGGGACAGGCGCACCATCGGCGTGTTGCCGATGAGGCCGAGCACATCATCGGCTACGGCCAGCCGCAAGGCTTTGTCGGACATAACAGTCATCTTCGACTCCATTATCCAGTTTGTCAGGCCATCATTGTCGGGTCGATGAACAATGAACATAGGTGTCGGGCACTTCGATAGGCTCCAGAAGCCCCTGTTCGCGCGCCGTGATGGCAGGCGGCATCGCTGATATCGAATGAGGGATGGGGCGTCCGCCGGCGAACCCTGCACGCGCGCGACCATCGGCGCCATCCCGCGTGCGGCTGAACGGGAGGTCTTCCCTCGGCGACCGCCGGCGCGCTGACCGGCTAGGCGAAGTTGATTACCTTGTTCTCCACGATGAGGTCGGCGAATTGTCCGTAGTCTATGATCTGAATGTAGCCGGGAAGGGTAACGCCGCGCCTCTGCACGTCCTGCCGGATGGCGTAGACCTTGATCTGCGCCCGATTCAGCATCCCCGTCTCCAGGTACACACCGTCCTGCACGAGCACCACCTTGGCTTCCCTGTCGTCTTTCGCCAGGGCGAGCGCATTCTCCCCAAAAGGCCGATCCACTAAATACAGATTCCCCACGACCAGGCACCTTCACCAAGTTATCTCTGGTAGGTGTGGCCACACCTAACGATCGAAATTGCAGCACTAGTTTACCGAAAGGCAAAGCTTCGGTCAACTGTGGCACGATGCCCGGCACCGCGTTGCCAACTCCTCACAAACTGCCCCACGCGTTCGCTGTTGCCTGAGCGGACAAGCATGAGGCAACTCGCCCGCCCATCTCAGCCGAGGCAGCGGCTCGCCTAACACCGCCCCCCGGAAGCCAGCTCTCGCTGGCGATCTGCTCTGCGACGGGAACACGCCCCAGCACCAGCCGACCGCGATGCTGTCAATGGCTGCCCAGGTTGGCCGGCGCTCCACAGAACTCGTTGTAATCGATGAGCTCCGTTACGGTAGGGCTATCGCCGCAGACGGGGCAATTGGGGTCCCGCCGCAGCTTCACCTCTCGAAACTCCATGGCCAACGCATCGAAGAGCAGCAGCCGCCCGGCCAGCGAATCCCCTATGCCCAGGATCAGCTTGACGGTCTCCACCGCCTGGATGCAGCCGATGATTCCCGGCAGCACTCCCAGCACGCCCGCCTGAGCGCAGCTCGGTACCAGGCCCGGCGGAGGCGGCGAGGGGAACAGGCATCGATAGCAGCCCTTCCCCGGCAGGAACACGGTGGACTGCCCCTCGAACCGGTAGATGCTGCCGTCGACCAGCGGCTTGCCTTCCATAACGCAGGTATCGTTGACCAGGTAACGAGTAGGGAAGTTGTCGCAGCCGTTCACTACGATATCATATTCCCGTACGATCTCCCGCGCGTTCTCCGATGAGAGTATCACCCGGTGGGGCACTACACTAACGCCCGGATTTATGCTCGCGATGGTATCGGCCGCGGAGTCCACCTTGGGTCGCCCGATATCGCTGACGTCGTGGAGGATCTGCCGCTGAAGGTTGCTCAAGTCCACGGTGTCGAAGTCTACGATGCCGAGGGTGCCGACCCCTGCCGACGCGAGATAGAGCGCTGCGGGTGAGCCCAGCCCGCCGGCGCCGATGAGCAGCACTTTGGCGGCCAGTAGCTTGCGCTGTCCCTTGCCACCCACCTCGGGCAAGATGATATGCCGACTGTACCGCGCGATCTGTTCTTCGGTGAATGGAATAGCTGGCATTACAGTTATCCGATCAGTTATCTTAGATTTAGATATGGTACATCGCGGCGCTGGTACGACCCCTCTGGCGTCGTGCCAGCTCGCCTATGGTGGTAGATTCCAGCACCTGCTGGCTGGCCCGGCCCACGTCACGCCATACCTCACGCAAGGCACAGCTAGCCGCTCGCTGGCACTCCTCGATATCCCCGACGCAGTCCATCGGGGAGGGAGGCCCTTCCAGGGCCAGCAGCACATCTGCCAGTGTGACTTGGTCGGGGGCTACCGCCAGGACGTGCCCGCCCTGCGGCCCGCGCGTGCTGCGGATGATCCCTGCTTTGCGCAAGGTACCCAACAACTGCTCCAGATAAGCCTCAGGGATCTCCTGGTGGGACGCGATATCAGCACTCTGAACAGGCCCCTCACCAGAGTGCTCGGCCAGGTACAATAGAGCCCGCACCCCGTAGTCTGTCCGCTTGGCAATACGCATCTTACTCTCCCCGAGATTGTTGACTAAACCGATAGGATTATCGCCCATCAGTGAACAGTTGTCAAGGGCTGCGCCACCCCAGGGCCTTTCGGTTATCGAGATCGAGCCTGCGTTTTCGTAGGGGCGCACCCGTGTGTGCGCCCTTGAGACCAGGGTAGCGACACAGAACTGTCAGTACACCTCCATTCGGGCCGACCCGCGGGTCGGCCCCTACAGATTACTACAGATTACGTCGAATGATCGAAAGACCCTGCGCGCCATCCGGCCACGCCGGAGCGGCCTTGTGGGACGGGTCCAGAGACTTCCTCTCGGGACCCGCCCTATGACAGCTCAGCCGACTATTGCCGTTCTATTGGTTGAGCCATAGCTGCTTGAAGCGCGGCCACTCCCAGTTGTTTTGCCAGCCCTGCACTCGAGCGCTGGTGACGTCGTTACGCTTCCAGTCGAACAGCGGCCCGTACACTGCCTCATCGAACAGGATCTGCTGGCACCGCTTGTAGATCTCAGCCCGCTTGTTCTCGTCCAACGTGGTGCGGCCTTCTGCCATGCAGCTATCCATGTTGGGGTTGCTCCAGTTGAACCAGTTGGCAGCGCCATCGGTGACCAGTTGACTGCTCATCATATCCGGGTCCGGGTGCAAATGGGCACGGAAAGTGATGACTTGCAGGCGGTGGGCTGCCGCTTGAGAGAAGTAAGCCAGACGCTCCATCGAATCGATAGTGGTGCGCAGCCCTACTGCGTCCCACATCTGCTTGATGACCTCCCCCATTCGCTGGTCCTGGGGGCGCGCCACAACGGATAGCTTCACGTCGAGGCCGTTCGGGTAGCCAGCCTCTGCCAGGAGCTGTTTGGCTTTGTTCGGGTCGAGCGTGTACTTCGGAATGCTGGCATCGTAACCCAGGCTGCCGGCGCTCCACCAGTAGTACTGCGCCGCGCCGATGCCCTCTCCGATGACCTGAGCAATAGTATCCCGGTCAAGCGCATAGAAGGCTGCCTGGCGCAACTGCTTGCTCTTGCTGAAAGGCTCCACCGTGGGGTCGATCCCAAGGCTGTAGATGGTGCCGTCCCACGGTATCTCATGATACGTATAAGCAGGATTTCCCTTTACCGAGGGTACGTCCTTCCCGTCGATGCGCTCTATGTAGTCCAGGTTCCCTGCCTTCAGCTCGACCACGGCCACCGAGGTATCGGCGATGAAGCGGAAGGTCGCCTTATCGAAGTACGGCAGCGGCTTGCCGTCCTCGCCCATCTTCCAGTAACCGTCGAAGCGCTCCAGGTCCTGATTGTTGGACTTCAGCCAGTTCACCAGCTTCATCGGGCCGCTGCCGATCGTGTTTTCCGGCTTGGTGCCAAAATCGGCCCCGTATTTCTCCACGGCGGCTTTGGAGACCATGTAGGGCTTGACGTCTGAAGAGTAGGCCGTGAGCAGGGGCAGGAACGCCGCCCAGGGGCTCTTGAGCGTCACCTTGACCGTCAGAGGGTCGATCACATCGACCTTGTCGACAATGGCGAAGTTCGCTCTGCCACGCGACTTCTTGTCGTCGCGCAGCCGCTCGATGTTGAACTTCACGACATCCGCATTGAAATCGCTGCCGTCCTGGAACTTGACTCCCTTCTGTAACTTGAACGTGTACACCTGGTTGTTAACGTCCCAGGAGGCGGCCAGCCAGGGGTCTAGCACGAACTTGCCGTCCTGAGTGATGTGATAATCGAGAAGCGGGTCGAAGATGAGATCGGCGGTGTTGCCGATCTGGGCGCTGGTATGCGGGTCCATAGTATTCCAGTCGTTTTGCTGATCAGCTCGGAATGTGCCGCCGCGCTTTATCTGGGCTGCCGGCGTCACAGTGGCGCCGGCCGAAGGCGCCGCCGCTGTGGGACTGGCCGCCGACCCTTTGGAAGCGGCCGTCGGCGGTGCCACCGTTGGTGTCGAAGCACCCACAGTGGGCGCTGCCGGTGCGCAAGCCGCCAGCAGGCTCAGCACTGCGATTATCCCCAAAATACGAACGATGGTGGTAGGCACTGTTCCTCCCTTTGTGCCACGGCTACCCGTGATGATCCATAGTGCGAAAGTTTCGATGAAGGATCGTCTCGACTGTCCACTGCATATGCTTCCGACCGATTATCCTCCCTCCTTAGCTGTTGCCAGATAACGCCCGATCATCCGAAGGTCGGCGGCGACACGTCGTCCACGTCAGCGGGGCCTGGTCCCCGTCGTCCTTCGTCTCCATATGTTACACCAACGTGCAGTCATTATAATACTTGCGGCAAGAAGTCCCAACTGCCCGCTGGTGGCTGGCCGGGCGCAGCGGAGAGGGCAACTCCTGCCAGCGGGGGCCGCCGTATCTCCGGGCCTGCGGGGCAGCCAACAACGAGCGGCGCCACCCGTCCCTCGGACGGGTGGCGCCGCTCGTTGTTGGCCGGACGCGATCGCTCCATGCCAGACCTGTTTGTCTAGCCGTACCGGGTACAGGTTGTCAGTGACTTACTCCAGCCAGATCTGGTCGAAGCGCCACTTGCTGGCCCACGACGGCGGAAAGCCTTTTATCCTCTTGTTGTAAACGTAGTTCCAGCCCTGCGACCACATGAAGCCCCACCAGGCCGTCTCGAACATGATCTTCTGGCACTTCACGTAGACCTGCTGCCGCGCTGCGGGGTCGTAGGTCTCGCGTCCCTCTTGCAAACACTTGTCCATCTCAGGCACGCTGGCCCGGCTGTACGCAGCCTGGCCCTCGCTCGCCCAGGTCAGGGTCAGCGGCGCATCGGGGTCCGGCTCGTAGTTGGTGCGCTGTGTGGCCATCTGGAACTGGCCGCCCTCTCGCACCTTCTTGCCCCAGGCGATGCGCTCCATCGCCTCGATTTCGGTGCGGATGCCTACCGCATCCAGCATCTGCTTCATCATCTGGGCCTGCTGCTGGTCGATCTGCCGCGAGATGACGGTCAACAGGATGTCGACGCCAGCGGGCTTGCTGGAATCTTTGACCAATTGCTTGGCTTTGTTCACGTCGTACCCATAGTAGGGCACGGACTCGTCGTAACCAAGTCCGCCCGGGGCGAAGTCATACTTGGACGCCGTTCCGGCTCCCATTCCCAAGGTCTTGGCCATAGCCTCCCGGTCCATAGCATACTGGGCCGCCTGCCGCAGCTTCAGGTCGTTGCCGAAGGGCTCCGACTTGGCGTTGAAGACGAAGCGGTACTTGTTGCCCATATAGGGAGTTTCGACGAACACAAGATCGGGGCTGGCCTTGACCCCCGGGACATCCTTGCCCTGGATCAGCTCGGTGAAATCGACATTCCCCGACTTTACCTCTAGGAGGCGCACCGAGTCGTCGGCGATGAACCGGAAGGTAATGCCGTCGATGTACGGCAAGGACTTGCCATCCGCCCCCTTGCGCCAGTACCCATCGAACCTCTTCACCGTGTGATGGTCGTTGGGCAGCCATTCCACGAACTCGAACGGGCCGGTGCCCACCGGATGGCGGCCCAGGCCGTCATCCCCCATCTTCTCCTGCGCAACTTTGGACACCATTCCGCTCTCGTTCATCGCATTGCTCACGTTGGCCAGGAACGGGGCGCAGGGATAGTTGAAGCCGACCTTAAGCGTGTACGGGTCGACAACCTCTATCGCCTTCGGGTCTACACATTCCAGGTTTTTCTTGGCGATGGACTTGGGGTGGGTCGCCTGGGTCACTAGGTTCCACTTGGCGACGTCGGCGTTCCAGTCGCTGCCGTCGTGGAACTTCACGCCCTTCCGTAGCTTCAGCGTGACGGACTTGCCGGCAAACTCCCATGATTCGGCCAGCCCTGGCGCGGGACCCCATCGCCCTTTGGCATCGGGCTCCCAGGTCGTGAGCCCATCGTACGACTCATCCGGCACAGGACCCGTGCTCAGCATCGGATACATCGACATAATTTCGTTTTGGATGGCCACCTTGATAGTCCCGCCGCGCTTGATCTTGGGTGCCGCAGTGGCGGTAGGGGATGCCGGTTTAGCGGGCTCCGCTTTGGGCGCCGCCGTCGCCGCTGCTGCGGGCTTCGCGGTTTCGGGCTGCGTCTTAGCAGGCGCAGCAGTAGGTGCCGCTGGCGCACAACTCATCAGAAGCGCCAGCACCACAACGATCGCTAGGACTCCCTTCACAGACATCGACATCTTCATCCTCACAGTCTAGAGTTTGCTCCCGGTAACCTCCAAGGCCCAGCTCTCAGAACAGCTTGCCAGCCGGACCCGACGAGCCATTTTATATACTACCTGCCCAGCTAACCTCCTTCTAATTCTTCCGCGCCTGGTGCGGATGAACCCCATTAGATGTCTCGTATCCATACCGCCACGCACAAGGCCCCAGAAACCCAGGGCCAGAGAACAGCGTATCAATAACACATTGGCTCGCCGTTGTCCAGAGGGTGGCAGGTTCAAATTGACGTTTCACCAATGGTGTCCGATAATGATTTTAGGTGGTCAACGCTACCTAAACTATTAGGAGGTGCCGCGTGGCAGATAACCGCATTACGGACGTCCTCAACGAGTCCATCGCCCGAGAGCTGCAGGTCATCGTGCAGTACATGTGGCAACACATAATGGCGGTGGGGATCGAGAGCCCGGAGCTCTCGGACGTATTCAAGAAGCTGTCGATGGCCGAGATGAAGCACGCCGAGGCTTTCGCCGAGCGGTTGGACTACCTGGGCGGTGTGCCCACCACCAAGCCGATGCCGATCGATGTCGGTGGCACCCTCGAAGAGATGCTGCAGGACGATGTTCGGGCCGAGATGGATGGTATTAACTCGTACCGTCACGCCATCGACCTTGCGTTCGAAGTGAAGGACAATGCGACGCGCACCCTGTACGAGCGCATCCTGGCCGAGGAAGAAGACCACCACTATCAGCTCACCACGATACTGGAGAAGAAGGCCCCTGCCCACAGGGTAGTGCAGCACGAGGCCAGGGAGACCGGAGCGGGCAGGCGGGCAGCCGCCTGAAGCCTGCCATCTAAACACAAACGAAGGATCTGAGAAATCGACAAAGGATGTGGTCGAGGCGCCACATCCTTTGTCATTCGCAGGACCATTCGCGTTGCGCGGCACCCCGTTGCGCGCGGCCGCCTGGAGGGCGGCTATAACGCCGCCAGGTGGGCCAGGCTGTTGGCAATCGCTGCTTCCGGGTCGTCCCCTCCGCCGAACTCCATACACAGCGGGAACTGGCGGCCCGTAGCGTCGTAGGCGGCGATGATCTCGCGAAAGTTCAGGTCGCCGTTGCCCAGATAGGTGACATCTACCGTCCCGTTGGTCCTCTTCACATCCTTCAAATGCGAGTAGCCGATCCAGGGGCCGAGACGCTTGATTGCCATCATCAAGTCCTCACCGTTGCGCACGTAGTTGCTGGTATCGATGTTGACCACCATAACCGGCGAGTTGATCGCCTGGATAGCCTCGTAAATCTGCCGATACTTGTTTCCCACGGAGCCAGAGAAATTCTCGAGCGCCAGGTGCATTCCGTAGGCACCCGCCTTCTCGATGGCCGCCCATGCGCCGTCCCACATATCGGCTTCTTCGGGGCCGCTCGGCCATTCGCCCCGGAAGACCCGCATCATGCCTGCGCCGATGGCCCGCGCATCATCGAGGTCGGCCAGAAGACGCTGACGGGCTTCGGGATCACGATTGAAGAGGGTCGTAAACGTGGCGTAGGTGGGAATCATTCCCGTCGCTGCCAGCGCCTCCCGCACCAGAGGAATCTGCCGTCCCCTGTCCTTCCAGTATACCTCCCTGAACTCCACACCCTGAGCGCCGAGCCGAGCAGCGATTGCCGGAAGCTCCTGCACTTCCATCGTGCCCGACTTGAGCTGCTTGTCATACTGCACTCCGCAAATGAGGACCTGTCGCTTAGCCTTTCCTGCCACGATGTTCACGCCCTACCTTTGTCGTCAGAATAATGATGGAGCAATACTGGACGGGAAAGGTAGCAAAGCGACAGCGTGGTGTCAAGGAAAACAAAGACCGAGGGAAGGCGCGCGGCAGCATCGATCCCCCACCGCTGGCTGGCCAGCGACCCGGGCCGATGCCGCCGGTCCGTCCCTCGGTCCGGCTGCCCTCTATCGCACGCGATGTCTGCCGGCCCTGGCCCTTAGAGAGAGATAGGCCAGATGCTGGCGTCACACCGGCGTCGAACGTCTTTCGCTACGCGCCGGTCTTGTACTGAGACCGCGAAGTGCCCTTCGGCGCCATGCCTGCCCACGTGCCCCAGACCGGATACTGAGAGCAGATGACCTCGATATAGGCCGGACACTTCCTATCGTTCTCGTCAAGGGCCCGCTTAAGCGCCGGGATGATCTCCTTCGGCTCCGTGACACGCTCGGCGTGTATCCCCAGTCCCTCGACGGCCCTGGCCAGGTTGGTCTTGTCGTAGGGCGTGACGTCGCAGGTGTACGGGTCTTGCCCCGAGCCCCAGAAGCCGGGACCGTATCCGGCGAACCCCGAGTTGTTGATGTGGATGGTAGTGATGCCGATGTCGTACCGCAGCGGGGCCTCCAGGTTGCCCAGCATGTAGCCGACCCCTGCGTCGCCGGTGACGTTGACCGCCTGCCTTTCGGGATGGGCCAGCTTGGACGCGATGGCCCCGGCCAGCGAGAAGCCGAGGGTGGACACATTGCCCCAGCCCAGGAACCCGTGAGGAATAACTGCCTGGTACACGGTGGAGAGCTGGTCTCGCGTGCTCCCCGAATCCCCCGTGACGAAGGAGTTGTTCGGGTCAAGCGTCTTCATCATATCGCCATAGACCCGATACGGGTTGATCGGGGTATCGTCGGATGTCATCAACGGCATATACTTCTCGGCCATCTTCGCCTTGACGCCGTTGATCTCATCCAGCAGGTCCTGCTTGGGCTTCACGCCGCCGCCCGTTTGCCTCCCCAGCTCGTCGATCAATTGGTTGAGCACCAGCTTGGCGTCACCGATGAGGGCGTTCTTGACCCGATAGCTCTTGTTGATGTCGATGCTGTCGATGGTGCACTGGATGATGGTCTTGCTGGCCGCGTTCGGAATGGCGTGGGAGAACCGGTTCGGTGAGAGGCTGGAGCCGATGGCCAGGATCAGATCACACTCATTGAGGAAATAGTCCGCCGGCTCGCCCCGGACCCCGATCGATAGGGCGTGGTTCTCGGGGAAGGCGCTCTTCGCCTTGAGCGTGGTAAGGACAGGCACCTGGGCCATCTCGGCAAACTTGCGCAGCTCGGCGCAGCCGTCGGCATAGAAGATGCCATCCCCCACATAGAGCAATGGCTTCTTAGCCTCCAGCAGGGCTTTGACAGCGGCCTTCACGTCGTCGGGGTCGGCCTCAGGCTTCCAGCCCTTCACCGGCTCATAGGGATTCTCCGTCTCGTCGTACTCGCCCAGATTGGTTGCCACCTGGACGAGCACGGGCCCCGGCCTCCCAGTCTTGAGATAGGTGAAGGCCCTCGCCATCAAATCGGGCATGCGCTGCACCGTGTCGATATGTCCAACCCACTTGGTGATGTTGGAGAAAAGCCGGTCGGCGCGATAATGGCTGTTGCCAGCATCGCTGGGGGCGACTCCGTCGGTCAGGCACAGGACAGGTGACGAGTCCTCGAAGGCCTGCGTGATGGCGCCGGTAGCGTACTCAAGACCGGCGGCGTTCACGGCTCCCTGCATCGTGCATACGCCGAACTTCTTGCCATCTGACAGGCGGGAAAACGCGTCGGCCACGGCGACTCCGTATCGCTCATCCCTCATCATGATCATCGGCAGGCCGCCTTCATCGCCGATGGCATTGTTCAGTCGACACGACGGAAAGAGCGATACAAAGGGAGTCCCCTCGGCCTTGAGGATACGCGCGATTCCTCTCGATGCGCTTATCACTTTGACTCCTCCTTATTTTTTTAGGACAGTCCGACCCTGGTCAAGGGTCATCACGCCCTTCGATGCAACGGCATCCCTGCCGGGAACGCATTGTGCGGGGCAGAGCCTCCCGCCGCCACTACTTGTCCAGCCAGATTTCCCGAAGGTCAACCAGGTGCTGGCTGGTCTTCAGGTTCTTTACCTCCTTTCGCATGACGACATTGCCTGGCGTCATATACAGACCAAAGACCTTCGCGTCGTCGTAGAGGATCTTCAGGCAGCGCTTGTACGTCTCGTGGCGCTGCTTGACGTCATAGGTGCTCCGGCCCTCGGCCATACACTTGTCCATTTCCGGGTTACAATAGTTGGACCAGTTGGCACTACCGTCGCAGGTGTACATCCGGCTCCATCCGTCGGGGTCCGGCGAGGCGGACATCGAGAACGTGTGGGCCTCGAACTGGCCGGCCTTGACCGCCTGCTTCACTGCCGCCCGGTCGATGCCGGTGAGCGTAGCGTTGATACCGGCCTTGGTCCACATCGCCTGCACCAGCTCGGCGTAACGCTGGCCTGCTCCTGGCGTCTCGAAGCTCAGACCTACGTTCACGGTGTCGCCGGCGCCGGCCTCCTTCAGCAACGTCTTGGCCTTGTCCAGGTTGAAATCGTACTTCGGGTTGCTCTCATCCCAGCCCGGGTACGCCGGGATCCACAGGTTGTAGTAGTCTGCTATGGCGAAGCCAAACCCGAGCGTCTTCGCCATGCTCTCCCGGTCTATCGCGTACTGCGCCGCTTGCCGCAGCTTCAGATTGGTGCCGAAAGGACTCTTCTCCGGGTTGAACCCGAGCGCCCATCGCTGGGCAGCCCAGGGCAGCGAGATGAATGTCAGGTCCGGGTTTGACTTCACCCCCGCGATGTCCTTCTCGTCCATATTCTCGAAAACGTGAACGGTGCCCGACTTCACCTCGATCAGGGCGACGGCCCGATCGCGCACCACCCTGACGTCGATGCGGTCCAGGTACGGCAGCGGCTGGCCGTCCTCTCCCTTCTTCCAGTACTGGTCGAACTTCTTGTAGATGGTACGGTCATCCCTACGCCACTCGTCCATCATAAACGGGCCGGTGCCGATGGGCTTGTTGACCATTGCCTCCTCGCCCAGCTTATCGAAAGCGGCCTTCGAGATGAGCAAGGTCCCCGTCGAGCCGGTGCCGGCGGCAGACTTGGTGAGGTTGACGAAGATGGTGGCCGACGGGCCTTTGAGGTTCAAGCGCAGGGTGTACGGGTCCACGACATCGATGGAGGTGATGCTCTCCAGGAAACCTTTGCCGAGGGACTTCGGGTTGGTGCGGGTGCGGTCGAGGTGCCACTTCGTCCCTTCGGCATTCAGCTCGCTGCCGTCGTGGAACTTCACCCCCTTGCGCAGCTTGATCACGAGGGTCTTGGGATCGGTCATCTCGAAGCTCTCGGCTAGGTCGGGCTGCGCCTCGTGCTTGCCGCTCTTCTCGTCCACCAGCTCCCACTTGAGCAGGGCCTCAAGGGCTGGCGACTTGCCTACTTCCGGGCTGTTCACGGAGAAAGCCGGGTCCCAACTGGTGGCATCGCCGATGTCGGCGCGAACAAGGATGCCGCCTCGCTTGATCTTGGGGAGTGGCGCGGCCGTGGGAGGCGCCGGCTTGGCTGGCTCGGCCTTGGCGGCCGCAGTGGGGGCGGCCGGCGCTGAAGGGACGGTCGCCGCGGGTGCTGGCGCCTTGGTCGGCGCCGCGGTAGGCGCTGCTGGACCACACGCTGCCAGCAACACCAGGACGAGGACTATCGATAAGGTGATCGCCGGGTAAGCATTGTTCCGCACTGGTTCCTCCTCTATCAGACTGTGTCATCACTGACCGTAAGCCATCGACAAGATGACCGCGTTAAGTCGAAGAGCAAGACAGAGCTGCAGTCCGGTAAGCGTGAGACCACCTTAGCTAACCTACGATAGCTCTACCTCCTTATCCGTTATTCGAGTGGCCGCCGTGGATAGCTCATAGCTTGAGCACGTAGAGACCGAGGCCCGGCATTTCGCCGATGATACCGGCGATAACCGCAATCGGAGTCAAGAACAATAGGACACAACGGATGTTAGCGCGCTTTGACCGGCCAATCAAGAGCCGATACTCGCCAGCCCAGGGTCTTTCGGTTGTCACCCTGAGCGTCAGCGAAGGGTCTCCGTTGTCATTTCCCAGGCCATCTCCACCGGCCACATGCAGGGCACCAAGATGCTTCGCTGCGCTCAGCATGACAATTCGGCTCATAACTGAAAGACCCTGCCCGCCAGCCCGTCCTGCCGACGCGCCTCGCCCTCTCGTCACGATGCGCGATCTGCCGCAAGTACCGGAGGCTTGAGATTTGCCAGTCACACTACAAGGTAGCAAAGCTATTGACGGGTGTCAAGTGAAGCAATCCGACCTTCAGACTTGAGATGGGACAAGCGCTGAGACTATCTGTTTGAAATGCTGCCAAGCCTTGAGCAGGATCTCTTCTATGGCTTCACGGCCCAGCCTCAGATTGTGCTTTAGAAGCACAAACAGGCCCGAATAGCGGGCCCAATTTTTTCCCCCCACCGTAAGCCCGGTCTCGCACCTGCTCGCCCACCAGTACGCCG
>JAMCWG010000002.1:877-4582 GCA_023475235.1 Chloroflexota bacterium | reverse complement strand
CGCTGAGGTAACTGGATGCGCTACTCGCAGTGGTCTATGATCATAACCGCCAGCTTCATTACATGCCTCATTACCGCGAACATCACCGCTGTCAAGTTGGTCGGCGTGGCTGGCCTGATGGTGCCGGCGGCGATCGTCATTTTCCCCATCAGCTACATCTTTGGCGATGTGTTGACCGAGGTATACGGCTACAGTGCCGCCCGGCAGGTCATCTGGCTGGGCTTCGCCTGCAATCTGCTCGCCGTGGCCGCCATCTGGGCTGGACAAGTGCTGCCGGGTGCCTCAGTCTGGGATGCCCAGGGCGCCTATGAACGGATACTGGGCTATACCCCCCGCCTGCTGGCTGCCTCATTTCTGGCGTACCTCGTTGGCGAGTTCGCCAACTCGATGGTGCTGGCCAGGATGAAGGTGGCCACACAGGGCCGCTGGCTCTGGTCCCGGACTATCGGCTCCACCCTCGTAGGCCAGGGACTTGACTCCCTGGTGTTCATCGGACTGGCCTTCGGAGGCACGATGTCGGCTGAGGCGGTGGCTTCGGCAATGGCAACGCAGTGGCTATTCAAAGTAGTGTACGAAGTAGCCGCGACGCCGCTGACCTACGCGATTGTCGGCTATCTGAAGCGCCAGGAGAACATCGATACTTACGACTACACCACGGATCTCAATCCGCTGGCGGTCGGGCAGTAGAGACCAGCGCCCTTCCCTCTTCCCGTGTTCGGCGCGGAGAGCCACGAAGAGATCACCTCATCTGCGCCTGGGGCATAAAGCCATGCGAGGGACCGTGCTCAAGGCCCGGATGTATTTCAAGCAGATCGTCTTGCCCCCTGTCCCATCTCACGTCTGAACATCAGTAAGGCCTTGACCTCGGTAACCAATGCCCGTATGCTTGCGCTATGTTGGCGGTTTGTCGAGAAATACTTTCGTTGCGGAGGGAGATATGCCCGGATTGCTTGATCCATTGAAGGTTGGCTCGCTTGAGCTGCGCAATCGCATCGTGATGCCTCCAATGGCAAATCAATGGGCGCCGCCCACGGGTGCGCCTGTTGACGCTCACCTGAAGCACTATTCCGACCGGGCAGAGGGTGTGGGACTGGTGATCGTGGAGCACGCCTACATCCTGCCGACGGGTCGGGTGCGGGCTACTCAGCTCGGTATTCACACGGATGCGGTGATCTCTGCCTACCGGCGCCTGGTAGATGCCGTGCACGCCCGCGGCGCCAAGATCGCCCTGCAAATCAACCATGCGGGAGGCAAGCCACGCGTTAGCGGCGGCGGCGCTGACCCGGTGGGCCCATCGGACGTCACGCCGCCTGAAGGAGAGGCCCAGCCCCGGCCAATGACGCTTGACGAAATCCGTGATGTTATTGCCGCCTTCGGCGAGGCAGCGCGACGGGTCAAAGAAGCAGGCTTCGATGCCGTGGAGGTGCACGGTGCGCACGGCTATCTCAACAATCAGTTCATGTCGCCCTATACCAATCGGCGGACCGATCAGTATGGTGGTAGCCTGGAGAACCGCATGCGCCTGCCGCTTGAGACAACGAGCGCGGCTCGGCGGGCCGTCGGGCCGGACTTCCCTCTATTCTATCGGCTGGCCGGAGCTGACCTGGTGGAGGGAGGCCAGTCGTTGGAGGACGGGCAGAAGCTGGCGATGGCCCTGGAGCAAGCTGGTGTCAATGTAATCGATGTCTCGGCCGGGCTGGTGGGAGCTTATCCGGCGAAATTCACCGAGCCCGGGTTCTTCCTGCCCCTGGCCGAAGGGGTCCGGAAGGTGGTCTCGGTGCCGGTGATCGGTGTGGGAGGCATCAAGACGCCGGAGTTCGCCGACCAGGCGATCCGCGGCGGACGGGCGGACCTCATCGCGGTGGGCAGGGCGATGCTTGCGGACCGGGAATGGGCATTGAAGGCGATACAGGCGTTACAGGGGGCGAAGCCCACTCCGTGACCACAGGCCGCTACGCAGACGGCCTGTGGTCACGTCTCAAGACAGATGCAGATCAACGTCGAGGCACGGCGCGGCCAGAGGGGGATGTCAGCACCCCATATCGCCAAAAGCGGAGAGGGCCAATGTGGTCAGGGCCAGCGCCGCGGTTTCGGCCCGCAGGATGCGTGGTCCCATGCTGATGGGAATGATCTTGTAGTCCTGGGCCCGCGACACTTCTGAGGGGGAGAATCCGCCCTCCGGACCGATGAACAGGTTTACCGCGAAGGGGCGCGGTGGGGCTTTGCCCTCCTCTGTCGCCGCCGTGAGCCGCGCCAGCACGGACCGGGCGCCAGGGGCCCGCTTACGCTCGCTCGCGATGAGGGAGATACCCTGCGCCTCATCACAGGCCCGTTGAAAGGTGGTGGCAGGCAGAAGCAATGGCAGCTTGGCTCGCTCCGATTGCTCGGCGGCTTCGGTGATGATGCGCTGCCAGCGCTCCCACTTGGTCGCGGCCACCTCTCGCATCTCTCCCACGACGCTGCGCTCACATATGACGGGAACGAAGGCCGAGACGCCGAGCTCCGTGCCCTTTTGAATCACAAACTCAAAGTGATTGGTACGCAGCATTCCCTGATACAACACGATCTTAGTATGTGGCTCGGTGCGGGCAAGACGCTTGCCCACCACAATGCCAGTGACAACGCTGGTCGCCGTCCCGCGCAGCTCCGTCTCATACTCCCAGCCCGTATTGTCCAGCAGTACGATGCGGTCACCGGGGATGAGACGCAGAACGTTGGTTATCTGATGGGCGCAGGCGCCGGTGACAGTCACGGCGTCCGGACCGAAAACCTCTGGATAAACGAAGAAATGATGCACTGCGTTACCTCGGCCGTACGGCTTGCAGGGCTAGCCAGTCGCCTGACCGCTGGCTCACGATATCGCGCAGGCCGGCCGCTCTGAGAGAGGCTCGCACTTCGGACGTTCGGCCACGGATAATGCCACTCGCCACCAGCTTGCCGCCAGGACGGAGGTTCGTCGCCAGCGCCGGCGCAAGATCAATTATAACGCTCGCGATAATATTTGCGACAATCATATCAAAACCGGCCCCAGCCGCTGCATCAGCCGTTCCTTTCTGAACTACTACCTGGTCCCCGACGTGGTTCAGGTCTACATTCTCTTGCGCCACTCTCGCGGCTACCGGGTCGATGTCGACGGCCACTACTTCACCCGCTCCAAGCTTTGCCGCCGTGATCGCCAGGATGCCCGAGCCGGTCCCTACATCCAGAACGCGCATCCCATGCCAGACGAGTTCCTCCAATGCCTGCAAGCATAGCTTGGTGGTGGGATGCAGGCCAGTGCCGAAGGCGGCGCCAGGGTCGAGCTCCACTACGACGTCCTCAGGCTGGGGGCTGTACTGACGCCAGGAAGGCTTGATGACGATGCGCGGCGTCACATGATGGACGGTGAAGTAGCGCTTCCAGGCATCATTCCAGTTTTCCTCATCAACCACTCGGCATCGCAGCCGCCCAAGGGGCCTGGCCCGGCTCAGGTGCCACCACGCCTCACGCAGTACCTGGCTCTTTTCTCCGATCGTGTCGTCAGCCGGGACGTAGGCTCTGACGCTGAGGCGCGGCGGGCCTGACTTCGACATCAGCTCTTCGATCGCCACACCGCCGTACGCGTAGCGGTTGAGCAGCTCGCTGGCCGCCTCCGCGCCTTCCGCGTCGACTCGCGCGCTGATCTCCAGCCATTTCACGATAGATTCCGCCTGAGGGGGTGTAGTC
>JAMCWG010000002.1:0-867 GCA_023475235.1 Chloroflexota bacterium | reverse complement strand
TTGGTCGGTGTAACTCCTTTGGCCAGCCCCTGGAGGTCGCCCTTATTGTGAGAGCGCAGGTAGGGTACGCCTTTGCCCTTTATGCGAAACAGCCGCCCGCTCTGAGTGCCAGCAGGGATGTGTAGCTTCGCTGGCTCGCCCCGAAGGGTAGGAATATCCAGTTCATCGCCCAACGCCGCCTGGGCAACGTTAATGGTTTTCGTGCAGACTAGGTCATTCCCCTGACGCTGGAAGAACTCGTGGGGCTTCACGGAGACGACAACATAGAGGTTGCCCGATGGTCCGCCACGTGCGCCGGCATCACCTTCACCAGCTACCGGAATCTGCATTCCATGTTCGATTCCCGCCGGGACGCTGATATGCAATCGGCGGGTGACCCGTTCCATGCCATGCCCGCTGCAGACTCGACAGGGCGTCATCACCACCTGGCCCTCGCCGTGGCATCTGCCGCAGATGCTAACGCTGACGAACCGACCGAAGATGGATTGCTGTAGGTTGCGTACTTCGCCGGTGCCGTTGCAGTTGGGGCAGCGCTCTGGCCGCGTGCCCGGCTCAGCGCCGGTGCCAGAGCAGTGGCTGCACTTCTCCAGACGCTCCAGCTCAAAGTCCTTCTCGCATCCAAAGACCGCTTCCTCGAAGGAGAGATGCATCGTATATTGCAGGTCGGCGCCTCGCTGCACCCGTTGTCGAGACCCGCTGGTCCCGCCCATACCGAAGAAAGACTCGAAGATATCCTCGAAGTTGAAGCCGCTGAAGCCATTCATCCCACTGAAGCTGCCTACGCCCTGGTGCCCGCACTGATCATAGCTACGGCGTTTCTCCGGGTCGCACAGGACCTGGTATGCCTCGTTGCTCTCCTTGAAGCGC
>JAMCWG010000051.1 GCA_023475235.1 Chloroflexota bacterium | reverse complement strand
CTGGTATCAGACGGCCTCCGGACAATGGTGCTTGCTTTGAGCAGCATCGCCATTATCTCCGAAGGGCCGTCTATTTGCATCCTTTATCCTCAATTGCTAGCAATACGACAAAGTGGGTCCCCCCAAGCTCAGATTCGGTCTTGACATTTCGACCCTGATATGCGATTATTAAAAGTGACCCGAGTGGTTAAGTAAGGTACACTTGTTGGACCGTAGGATACCGAACCTTCAGTAGGTGGAAGCCGCAAGGTAGAAGCCGAAAGAGGCATAGGGTACTGAAGGCTGGCAAGGTAAACCGAAAGGTCACTCGGGTCATTTCACGTCCTGCCCTCTCCCTAGAAGCTGTTCCCCGGCGAAACGCCGAAGCCTCCCTCCCGCGGCCACGACACTGGAATCCACATACAGATTTCGCGCCCCGTAACTATGGTCCCGAGGGACGAGCCTATGGTGCTCTGAAAATAGATTTTCATCCAGCCGTGGTCGCCCGAAACGGGCGATAGACAAGTCTTTTCATTCTCCCACGTCGCTATCCTGAAGTGCTTTGGGTCCGACAACCACAGAGGCACCGAGACGCAGAGTCCTCGAGTTGTTGTGCTCTCTGTGCCTCGGTGTCTCGGTGGTGACACCTATTCGCCGTCGACCCGCTATTACTTTGGACGATGAAAAGTTCCCATGTCCCTTCGGGACACCACCGCGGATGAAAATGGTGTGCTGCACCCGTAGCCGCGGCCTAAATCCGCGTCATTTTCAGAAGAGAGAGCAGCAGCAGAGCAGACCCTGGGACGAGCTCGCCGGCCCTTGCGCCGTAAGCCGTTGCGTGATAGGGTGAAGGTGATGTTCGCGGTAGTGCTAGAATTCGAGCCGAAAGCCTGATGTTACTGGGAGCGCCCATCCAAGCGGGCCTGCTGGCTATCTGGTTGCTGCTCATTGCCAGCATTCCGGCAGGCATTCCGAGCACCCTGGCGTTCCGCACCTACCAGGTGGTGCACGGTGACGCCTTCGTGCCCGTCGAATGGATGGCGGGCGCTCTGCTTGACCCGCCATCGCCTGCAGCGTCTC
This sequence comes from Chloroflexota bacterium, assembly GCA_023475235.1. Classification (GTDB taxonomy): domain Bacteria; phylum Chloroflexota; class UBA6077; order FW602-bin22; family JAMCWG01; genus JAMCWG01. The sequence continues at coordinate 3,534 of JAMCWG010000051.1, read as the reverse complement.
AATCCTCCGTCTCGGAGGACGACGTCAAGACTGTGGGGCGAGAGTTCGAGCTACGTCGGGACGTGCAGCAGCTCAACCAGCAGATCGTCGGACAGTACTCCACCTCGGGATCGGCGGACCCGTCACTGGTCCAGGAGCGCGACCGTGCCGGCGACGAAGCGCTTGCCCTGGACACGGCCGTGAGCCAGATCCTTTCCAGGCAAATACAGGACCAATTACAGGCCGGCGCGCTGGGGGTGGTCTTCGGCAGGGTGGTTCCACCGGTCAACTTCCGCTTCACCCCACTCCCTCGCGTCCTGGTGATCTCTCCTCGCGACCGCATCGTCCGTGTTCTGACCGTCACCCTGCGTAGCGACCTCACATTGGGCGAGGCCGAGCGCATCGAGGACCGGGTGGCGGCGCTGGGATACTCCACCCTTGTGACGCCAATCGGCGGCCTGGGCACCTATCCCAGCATGATCCCCTCGTCGATCGACCTGCAAACCAGCCTGCGCACCATCGCCCACGAGTGGACGCACCAGTACTTCGCCCTGCATCCGCTGGGCTGGCGCTATGCGCTGGGAATCGAGACCGACAACAATGTGATCATGATGAATGAGACGAGCGCCAATATCATCGGCAACGAGATAGGCGGACAGGTCTACCAGCAATACAAGGACGCGCTGCCCCAGGAAGCGGAGGGAGGCGCGGCGGAAAGCACGGACACAGAATTCGCCCAGCTCATGCGCGAGACCCGGCAGGCCGTGGACCAGTTGCTGGCAGCGGGCAAGGTCGATGAGGCCGAGCACTATATGGAACAGCAGCGGCAGTACCTGGCCGACCGGGGGTACTACATCCGCAAGCTGAACCAGGCATACTTCGCCTTCTACGGCAGCTACGCCGACCAGCCCGGCTTCGTCAGCCCGGTGGGAGAGCAGTTGCAGCAGTTGCGCGCCCGGTCGGGCTCCCTCGGCGACTTCGCCCGGCGGATCGCGGCGATGTCCTCCTACGCCGACCTGCTGCGGGCGGTGGGGTCGCCCTAGCAGCAGGCGGCACCCAACAAAAAGCCCGAGCCTGATCCCGGCCCGGGACTGCGGTGCCGAAGAGGAGATTTGAACTCCTACGGGCTATTGCCCACTACGCCCTGAACGTAGCGCGTCTGCCATTCCGCCACTTCGGCCTCTTCGCTTGTCGCTTCCAGATTATAGCACAGGGCAAAATGGGTGTAAACAAGCTGTCGCTGAATCCAGCGCCCGGTCTATTGCCTCAGCTCCTGGTAAAAGGCCAGCAGCCGGCCGGCCAGCACCTTCCACCCGTAATTGGCGGCCGCGAACGCCTGCCCCCGCTCGGCCATCGCCGCGGCCCGCTCCGGCTCCCGTAGCAGCGCCACAACTGCACCGGCCAGGTCCTGCGGCGTGTCGGCAAGGGCAGCGTGCACGCCGGCCGTCAGCGCAATGCCCTCGGCGCCGAGGGTCGTGGAGACGACCGGCGTGCCGCAGGCCATCGCCTCCAGTATCTTGAAGCGCGTGCCCCCGCCCACGCGCAGGGGCACCACGCACAGCGCCGCCCGCCAGAGATAGGGCCGCACATCGTCCACCGAGCCGGTGACCTCCACGCCCGGCATCCCGGCCAGTCGCCGCACCTCCGGCTTGGGACGCTGTCCCACGATATAGAAGGTGCAATCAGGCACCTGGGCATGAATGCGCGGGAACACCTGCTGGCAAAACCACAGCACGGCATCCACATTGGGCCGGAAGTCCATCGTCCCGGTGAACACCAGGGCATTCGGTTCCCGGGGCGTTCCCGATGGCCGGAAGTAGGCAGTATCCACCCCGTTGGGGACGACGGCCATCGGACGGCCGGGAGCGATAGCAGCCAGCGCCCGCCGGTCGTTTTCGGACACGGCTACCACCCCGGCGGCCAGCCGACAGGCCCGCGCCTCGTAGTGGCGCAGCTTCGGCCACTGGAGCAGCGAGTAGGCCGCGCCGGGCCATTTCCTGGGCCGGCGGAGATCATTGGTGAAGGCCCGCTGCTGCAGAAGGTACTCGGCGTTGTGTGCGTCCAGCACCACGCGCGGAAACCCGCTAATCTGCCCCGCCGACGCCGCCTCAAGGCCCAGCCAGTGGGGCGCCATCTCCAGCCCCTCCACCTGCACGAGGTCAAATGGCGTTCGCTCCAGCGCCGAGGCAAGCCGTCGATCGAGCTCGGCGGAGGCCAGGCGCAGCGCCAGGTCAGGCGTTGGAGAGAGGAGGGCCGCAGCCAGCCGGCGGGCCGCCGAGCGCCGGGGGACGGGCACCGCTTCGACGGCCGCACAGTACCGCCGCAGATGGTCGAGGTCCGCCTGCGGAAGCAGAGACCCCTCCGCCGCGGCGACATGGGCCTCGCCGCCGCCTTCGAGGCCGGCATCTGCAAAGGTCAGCAGATGGACCTCGTGGCGGGCGGCCACATTCACGATCAGGTTGTAGTTGCGGGTGGCCGTGCCCTTGTTGGGAGGGTAGGGTGACTGCGGCGTGAGGAAGAGGATTCTCATCCCGCGGCCACCTCACGATAAACCTCCAGCGTCTCGCGTGCCGCCCGCTTCCAGGAAAGCACCGCCGCCCGGCGCAGTCCTTTCTCCCGCAGCTCCAGTCGCAGCGCCCGGTCTTCCAGCACCCTGGCGACGGCTTTCGCCCACGCGGCGACGTCCAGCGGCTCCACCAGCAATGCCGCATCGCCGGCCACCTCCGGCAACGACGACGTGTTCGAGCACACCACGGGCGTGCCGCAGGCCATCGCCTCCACCACCGGCAGGCCAAAGCCTTCGTAAAGAGAAGGATAGGCCACCGCGTCCGCCGCATTGTAAAGCGTGACCACATCATCCGGCGGGGTATGTCCGAGGAACTGCACTCGACCCCGCAGGTGAAGCTTCTCCACCAGCCGGAACACTTCATCGCTGAGCCAGCCCCGGCTTCCCGCCACCACCAGCCGGACGGAGGACACTTCCGGCGCGGTGAGGGCGCGCAGGAGGGTCGGCAGGTTCTTGCGCGGCTCCACGGTGCCCACGAACAGAATGAAGCTGCCCTCGACGCCCAGCTTCGTCCGCGCTCCCTTCACGGCAGCGGAGCGGTCCAGCGGACGGAAAGCCTCGTCGGCGGCCTCGTATATCACGCGGATTCGGTCGGCGGGGGCGTTCGCCCGGTCGACCAGATCGCGCCGGGTGCTCTCGGACACGGCGATGATGGCCGCGGCATGCTGCACGGCCCGATCGATCTGGCCGTAGTAGCGGCGGCTGTCGGCCGTCACCGCCTCCGGGTACAGCCGGAAGCCGAGGTCGTGGACGGTGATCACCGTCGGAAAGCGCGCCCGAAACGGCGGGATGAAGTCGGGGCTGTGCAGCAGGTCCAGGCCGGCCCCGAGAAGCTCCAGCGGAAGGGTCGCCTGCTCCCAGCGGTGATGGGGCGGCGTCCACAGCCGGCGATGGCTGACGTGCCCCACCTCGACGATGGGCGGCTCCCCGCGCCGGCTCTGCAGGACTACGAGCTCGTCCGCCCCGCCGCTATGCGCCAGCGCGCGCCC
>JAMCWG010000120.1 GCA_023475235.1 Chloroflexota bacterium | reverse complement strand
GCCAGGTAGTAGTTGTCCGGCTGTGACTCCAGCCATCCACAATACTGCGCCGCGTGCCGGCAGGATGCCATGACCCAGGCGCAGGCCGCCGCGAACGATGGCATCGTCATCTACACGATCTTCGTCGGCACGAACGCAGTGGAACTGAACAACGGGGGTGGCCTGCTGCTACAATGGATCGCTGACCTGACGGACAACCGCCACCTGGACGGGAGCTACACCGGCAGTCAGTCCCTGCCCAGCGGCTACGGTGCCCCACTCAGTCCATCACCGACGGACAACTACTACCTGGCACAAAACTACACCCAGCTGCAGGCGGCGTACGATTCGATCCTGTCAAAGATCTACACGCGGCTGGTGCAGTAGATGGAGTTCCGAGTTTCGAGTTTCGAGTTCCGAGTTTCAAGTATCGGGTTCCGAGTTCTCCGTTCCCCAACTCGGAACTTTGAACGCGGAACTCGGGACTGCGCACAGGGAGGTAGATGAGATGAAGCTGCCGGGTCACGGTCTGCCGAGACGTCCCGGTCTGAGAGGTCAGGTGCTGGTGGAATTCGCGGTGGCACTGCCGGTCGTCATGCTGCTCTTCTTCGGCGTCTACGAGTTCGGCGACCTGATGCGGGAGTGGATAACGGTGCAGCACGCCGTGGAGGAGGGTGCGCGTTTCGCGACGACCGGCCAGGGACAAAGCGACGGCACGCGCGAGACGCAGATCGAGGACACGGTGAAGAACGCCGCCTCCAGCCTGCACATCGACACCGGCGCCACGCAGTCCGCGGCCGGGTATTTCCGCGTCGTGGTGCGCAGCTCGCAGTCCGGCCCGGATCCCATGGAGGCCAACAACCCCGGAGGGGCGAACGACTTCGTGCGCGTAGAGGCCATCTACAACCATCCGTTCTTCACCAGGCTCTTCGGCAGCGCCGCCTACGTGCGGCTGGATGCCACGTCGCTGGTGGTGAACGAGCACTTCTCGCGGCCTACTGGCGACGTCGGTGAGCTGCCGCCCCCACCACCGCCGACCTGGACCCCGACACCTACGCCCGGCCCGGCAACGGCCACGCCGACGCCGGGCCCGGCGACGGCAACGCCTACGCCGACGGCCACGGCGACAAGGACGCCCACGCCGACAGCCACGGCGACGAGGACGCCCACGGCGACGCCGTGGTGGTGGCACTGACAGGGAATCTTGTTCTCTGGCTCCTTCTCCATTGTGGTGGATGGGAAAGGACGAGGAAATGACAGGAACCGGCTCCCCGCGGGGAGCCGGTTCCTGTCGTCCTGGTGGATGGAGTGGTGGCTGCCGATTTGCGCCCGGGCTTCAGCCGGGCAACGTCTCCTGTCGCACAAAAAAGGGAAGGGACCGGCGGCACTGCCGGCCCCTTCCTATACCAGGAAAAGGAGGAGGACTACTGCAGGGTTCTTCTGACAGCGGCGATCACGTGCGCCTCGGTCGGCACGTATTCGTGCTCCAGCGGCGGCGAGAACGGCGCCGGGGCATCCGGGGCTGTCACCCGCTGGATCGGTGCATCCAGATACTCCAGCGCCTTCTCCGCCACCAGCGCCGCCACGCTGTTCGCCCAACTCCCCGTGCGCGGGCACTCGTCCACAATCACCAGCCGCCCCGTCTTCTGCACCGACTTGAGCAGTGTTTCCTCGTCGAACGGCACCAGCGTGCGCGGGTCGATCACCTCGCAGCTGATCCCTTCCTCGGCCAGCGTGTCCGCCGCCGCCAGGGCGCGGTACACCGTCAGCAGCTTCCCAATGATCGTCACGTCCGTCCCCTCGCGGCGGATCACCGCCTGTCCGAACGGGATCAGATACTCCTCTTCCGGCACCTCGCCGATCGGGCTCAGCGCTCCCTTCTCCGTGCGCGGGCCTTTGGAGCCATAGAGCAGCTTGTGCTCGAAGAAGAGCACCGGGTTGTCGTCGCGCACCGCCGTCTTCAGCAGCCCCTTGGCGTCGTAGGCCGTGCTGGGACAGGCAATCTTGATGCCCGGAGACCACCACGGGCAAGCAGGCGCGCGTCGCGCAGGGCGATCTGGGTGGTGCCCGCCTACCGAAGCCAGGGGACGATGTCCATTTCAAATGGGATCTGCGGCTCGGCTCCGCTCCCATGGAGCTCACTATACAAACCGGCGCGGCCTCGGGCACCGTCGAATTGGGCGGCCTTTCGCTGGCCCGGCTGGATATCCGCCAGGGAGCCTCCGGCCTGGACTGGCAGTTCTCTCAGCCGAATAGGATGCAGATGGAGACTCTGCACTTCGACGGCAGCGTGGGCGAGGCTACGCTGAAGGGCCTGGCCAACGCCAACGCCTCGGAGGTCTTTGTCACCGCCAGCGGCGGCGAGTACACGCTCGACTGCGGCGGCATGCTGCGGCGCGACATGCGCGTCTCACTGGCGGGGCGCGCCGGCAACTTCGTCATCGTGGTGCCGCCGGGCAGCGCGGCGGAGGTCTTCGTACGCGGCGCCCTCAAGCAGGTAGAGACGAGCGGCGGGTGGCAGCGGTTCGGCAACACGTACACCATGGCCGGTGCCGGTCCCAAGATCACCTTCGACGTCGATATCGCCGCCGGCAGGTTGGAGCTGCGTGGCAGGTGAGTGGCGCTGTTGCATCGATTATTCTGGGGCACGCCCCGTATTCCTGCCCCGGCAGCGGCCCGGGGCGGGGGCGGCGGGAGACAAGCCAATCAGCACTACCTTGGCGGTACATACGCCCATTACTAATGAGCTATTGAAGGGCCTTGCCCCTTTCGGTACGCTACACGAGGTGAAGGTGCGCTTGGCGAGCAAGCACGGGCATTGCGGGTGGTGGATCAGGTATGACGTTGACGGTGAGAAAGTGGCGTGGTCGTTTCAGCCGGCGGGGCCAGGCCCTGGTGGAGCTGGCGCTGACTGCTCCGATTCTGATTGTCATGCTCCTCGGCGTTTGCGAGCTGGGCGTCGCCTACAACGCGCACGTGGCCCTGGTCGGGGCTGCTCGCGAGGGAGCACGCCTGGCGGCGCGCGGCGGCGTGTACACCGACGACTCCATGCGCGAGGTCGTCAAATTGCACGCGGGCTCCCTCGATATCACCGACAACGGCTCGATCGTGGTGACCAAGATCACGGTCAGTGGTGGGGCGTTCACCTCGTACACCACGTCGAACCTCCTCGGCAGCGCCAGTAGCAAGTTCACCTCGGCGGACTTATCGGCTATTCAGGCGGCGGCCGCGGCGTCCGATCCTACGTATTTGGGCAACGAAAAAATCGTCGTGGTCGAGGTCTTCTACAACTACCAGACGCTGACGAACCTGTTCGGCCAGACGTTTCCCATGTATTCATACACGATTATGCCGGTATCGGCGCCGTCGTAATACGAGTTCAGAGCTCCGAGTTCCGAGCTAGGAGGGGGGGAGGAGGACCTCTCTCCTAACCTCTCCCCTCGCGGGGGAGAGGTTAGGAGAGAGGTCCTCCTGCCACGTGCAGAACCGAGCCGGACGTAGCGGAAGACGTGGCGTTCAAGCCAAGGGGAGGCGCATGAAAGCAGCGGGACCGCTTTATCATATCGTGCATGGCCGGCAGAAGGGCCAGGTGGTCGTCCTGATGGCGCTGGCTGTCGTGACGCTGATCGGGTTCACGGGCCTGGCCATCGACGTCGGCATCATCATGAACGCCCGGCGTGAGCTGGTGCGCATTACGGATGCCTCCGCGCTGGCGGCCGCTGGAGCGCTTTCAGGCGATCCTTCGGTTGACGACGCCACCCGCCAGTCCAGGGCCACCGCACGCGCCCAGGAATACGCCAAGCTGCACGGATTCGATCCCGGCGCAGCAGGCAACAGCATGAGTATCAGCTTCCCCACCAGCAGCCCGGCGCGCAAGCTGGTGCTGGTGCAGGCGCAGCGTCAGGTGGACCTGGCCTTCATGAAGGTGCTGGGAAAGGACACGGCGACTGTCAGCTCCGGCGCGCGTGAGGGCGAGGCCTCGCCCCTGGATGTCGTGATCGTGCAGGACGTCTCCTCCTCGCAGTGTGTCAACAACTACGACACTTACGCGAGCAATGGATGCCAGTACATTATTAACCCCAGTAACCACAGCCAGCTGAGTGCCAGCCAGCACGGATACAGAGCTGACCTGGCAACGACCAACTACACGACGAATTACCCATTTCCACCAATTTCGAGCACGAACCCGAACGTTCCCTGGGATCCGTTCTTTCAGGAGCAGGATGCCGCGCGGTACTTCATCGATCACCTGGATCCGCGCTACGATCAGGTAGCGTTGGTCAGCTTCTCCACCAGGAACAGCAGTGACTATGACCCCTACAACAACTTCGGGTACGCGACCTACAACGCGCGCATTCACTACGCGTTGACGAACAACTTCAGCGCTGTGAAGGACAAGATCGGCTACAGCCCGACGACTATCGGTGTCTCAGGGATCAAGGGACTCTTTCCGTCCGGCAAGACCGACACTGCCGCGGGGATCCAGACGGGCATCCAGGCGGTCACGGGCACGGGGGCGCGTGATACGGCGGTGGGCGCCGTTATTCTGCTCAGCGACGGCGTGGCGACGGCGAGACTAGACGGAACGTACCCGTCCGGCTGTGACTCCAGCCATCCACAATACTGCGCCGCGTGCCGGCAGGATGCCATGACCCAGGCGCAGGCCGCCGCGAACGATGGCATCGTCATCTACACGATCTTCGTCGGCACGAACGCAGT